>WRIX01000032.1 GCA_009782495.1 Treponema sp. | reverse complement strand
CCTCGAAAAGATCAGCAATGCCGGTATGATATTGCTCAGTACAGTCAACGACATTCTGGATATCTCAAAAATAGAAGCGGGAAAATTTGATCTTATCCTGGTTGAGTATGATACACCGAGTCTTTTAAACGACACCATCACCCAAAACATCATGCGTATCGGAGAAAAGCCGGTTCGATTCATTCTGAACATCAGCGAGAATTTACCGGCACATCTTTACGGCGATGATCTGCGGGTTAAACAAATCCTGAACAACCTTTTGTCCAATGCCTTTAAGTACACCAGGGAAGGAACGGTGGAACTGAGCGTAAGCTGCGAGCGGGAAGAAGAAACAGTATGGATGATCGCCAGTGTCCGGGACACCGGTATAGGTATCCGGAAAGAGAATCTGGACCACCTGTTTGCGAACTTTGTCCAGGTTGACACAAAATCTCACCATAAAATAGAGGGAACAGGTCTGGGATTGTCCATCACCAAAAAAATGGCCGAGCTGATGAATGGCTCGATTACTGTAAAAAGCGAATACGGGAAGGGCAGTGTGTTTACGGCAAGAATCCGGCAGCAATTCGTAGACGATGCTGTAATCGGAACGGAGGTAGTGGAAAGCTTAAAAAAATTCCGTTATTCCGATCAAAAGCGCCGTCAGAATTCCCGTCTGGTGCATATCAGGCTGCCCAATGCACGGATACTGGTAGTGGACGATGTACCAACCAACCTTGATGTAGCCAAAGGTATGATGAAACCCTATGGTATGCACATCGACTGTGTAATCAGCGGGCAAGAGGCCATAGACGCGATTCGTTCTGAAAAAGTCCGGTACAATGCCGTGTTCATGGATCACATGATGCCCGGAATGGATGGAATAGAAGCAACCAGAATTATCCGGGAGGAAATCGGGACTGAATACGCAAAAAATGTTCCGATAATCGCTTTTACAGCCAATGCCATCGTGGGTAATGAAGAAATGTTTTTAAGCAAAGGGTTCCAGTCTTATATATCCAAGCCAATTGAAATAGCCCGCTTGGATGCGGTGATTCGGGAGTGGGTACGGAATAAAGATACGGAAAACAGCCTTGCTCAAATCAACGTAGACACAGGCGAAAATAATGGGAGCGAAGTTGATGAGAAAACCGAAATTGACTTGCGAATCTTTGGCAAGAAAATAAAAGGACTGGATGTGGACAATGGAATAGAACGGTTTCACGGCGATGAGAAAATATATCTGCACGTTCTGCAGTCCTACGCCGGTAATACACAGCCGCTGCTTAAGACGGCCAAAGAAGTTACCAAAGAGAAGTTGGCAGACTATGCCATTATCGTTCACGGAATTAAAAGTTCCAGCCGGGGTATTTGCGCTGAAGACGTAGGGGCTATGGCGGAGGCCCTGGAAAAAGCGGCTAAAGAAGGAAATTTTGATTTTGTAACGGCCAACAACACCGCTTTTATAGAAGAGGCCGAAAAACTTGTCGGCGCTCTGGATGATATGCTCCGGCAAATGTCTTCAAAAGAACCAAAACCAAAAAAAGACAAGCCGGACAGTAAACTGCTGCTAAAGCTTTCGGAAGCCTGCAAAGATTTTAATGCAGGCGAAATAGACACGATTATGTCGGAACTGGATAGTTACGAATACGAATACGAATCCGATAACGAACTTGTAACATGGCTCCGTGAAAACGCGGCTCTTCTTAATTACGAAGAAATTGTAGAAAAGCTTTCAACGGAAAATTAGTACTGACACCAAACAGGTAATATACTATAATATACCCAACAGGAGGCGGATCTATGTCAGATAGCGCTGATAATCCCTACGAAAGTCCTCAAACAGAAGCCGGCGCTGTTAACCCCCTGACCGACAGGGTTTTAACGGAAAACATGGTTTTTTACCTGAAGAAGGCTTCTCCGTGGCTTCGTTTTATCGGAATTTGCGGTTTTATAAGTCTTGGCTTTTCTATTTTATCTATACTTATATTTGCATTCGGAGTCAGAAATATGATGCCTGATACTCCGGAATTTGCTCCTTTCAGGGCAATAGGTCCGGGTATGGCTTTTTTTTATATTTTGCTCCTGGCGCTTTACTTTTTTCCAATACTTTTTTTGTTCCGGTTTGGGAAATATTTAAAAAGTTACATTTTCACCGGTGATAACCGGGATCTGGAAGAAGCTCTTAAAAACAATAAATCTCTGTGGACTTTTATTGGTATTTTAATGATTATCAGCCTGGCTTTTATTGCTCTGGTTTTGCTTATTATAATAGTCTCAGCTATTTTCGGCGCATTTATTAGATGACAGGCCCTGTCCGGAACGATACCTCTTTCCGCTCAGAAACTCCCGAAGGAATAGAATACACATTATATCCGGCAGGCTTATGCGCCCGTTTCTGCGCTTATGGCATTGATACATTCATTAAGTGGATAGTGATGTTCATATTATTAATTATTTACTATTATTTTATGAATCCATTCGGAGGTCTTTGGATTTTTCTGCTTTTATATTTTGTTCTGGATTGGTTTTACCATGTGTTTTTTGATATTTTTTTTCGGGGGCAGAGTCCGGGAAAGAGGATCCTGGGACTCAGGGTTGTTCAAAATGACGGTTCCCCGGTCAGTCCCGGCGCTTCGTTCATCCGAAACCTCCTCCGTTTTGTTGACGGGTATATTGGACTGTACCTTATAGCATTTCTGACTGCCTCTGCCAGTAAAGCTTTCAGACGGCCCGGAGACTGGGCAGCAGGAACTCTGGTTATCTATACCTGGCAGTCTCAGATTCCGGAACAATCAAACAAAATGAACTGGCTTTCCGGCGTTGAACCGATCCTTCCCAACAGAGCTCTTTCGTTTGAAGAAAAACAGGGCATATTAATGTTTGCCCGGCGTTATCCTTTATTGGGTGAAGCAAGGGCGGATGAAATAGCCGGTCCGTTAGCCGCATCTTTACAAAACAGTCCGGATCCTTTAAGCCACGGAGCTGCATATCTTTTAGGCATAGCGCGATCCTTTGCGGGGGAAAGATGACTCAGCGGAGTTTTATAGCCAAAAGAGAACAGGATTGGAAAGAGCTGGAAAGGCTATTAACGGGAAGCGGAACAACAGGGACTGGCCGAAAAGGGTTTCTGGCCCAAAGGCAGCAGTTGCGTGAACGTGCAGCATGGTTTCCCCAGGCCTTCAGGCAACTGACGGGAGATCTTAACACGGCCAGATCAAACGGTTTTGATCCTGCTCTTATTGAACGTCTTAACCGTATAACGCTGGAGGGGAATCAAATCCTCTACGGTTCCAAGCCTTTTTCGATTAAAAGTTTTTCTACCTTTATTTTTAAAACCTTTCCCTGTGCTGTGCGCGATCAATGGAGAAGTTTCAGCGCCTGCTTTTTTATTTTTTTCGGCCTTGCTGTTTTTTCCGCTCTCCTCTGTATCCGCTTTCCCGGCTTTATCAACGAACTAATGTCTCCCTGGCATGCGGCAATGCTGGAAGAAATGTACAATCCGGAAAGCTCCCATTACCTTAAACCGCGGGAAGTAAGCACCGATGCGGATATGTTTGGGTTTTACATATTCAATAATATTTCAATTGCCTTTAGAACCTTTGCCGGCGGCATACTTGCCGGAGTGGGGAGCCTCTTTATTCTTGCCTTTAACGGGATTTTTATTGGCGCGGCAGCGGGACATATCATTAACTGCGGATACCAAAGTACTTTTTTTTCCTTTGTTATTGGCCACTCAGCTTTTGAATTAACCGCTATTGTTATTTCTGCCCAGGCAGGATTCCTGCTGGGTTACCGGCTCTTTGTTACCCGGGGCCTGAGCCGCGGCGCTTCACTCCGTGAAGCAGGCAAAACAGCGCTGCCACTGATTTCAGGAAGCGCTGTAATGCTGGTAATCGCTGCAGTTATCGAAGCGTTTTGGTCTTCCAGACACGAAATCGATCAAATCATACGCTTTATTGCAGGTTTTTCGGCAATATCCCTTGTAACAATTTACTTTGTTTTTTCCGGCCGTTCTTCTTCATCTCTGAACCGCTATCAGACAGGGAGCAAAGCATGACCAATGCTTTAAGTCCTGCGGTTCTGTTCCGCCGCCGCAGCGGCTGGGAAGCGGCGGACATGGGCGTCCTGCTTTGGAGGACAAACTGTTTTCCCATATTATTTTTTATGGGACTTCCTTTGATAATTCTTTTTGCTGTCAGCCAGATTACAGCCAGGATGGAAACAAACTGGTTATTTCAAATTACACTTCTGGCTATTTGGTGGATAAAACCTCTACTGGATCGTTTTTGCCTGCATGTAGTTTCTATCCGTTTTTTTGAACCTCATGCTTCCTTCCGCCGTCTGTTCCGGGGACTGGGCAAAACTTTAAAAACCGGACTTGCCGGTGATCTTCTCTGGCGGCGTCTTTCCCCTTTCCGTTCGGCTTGTATGCCTCTTCGTGTACTGGAACGTCTTAATGGAAAAAATTATAAACGCCGTAAACAACTTCTTGCGCGGAATGGTCTTGGTTTCGGTCTGCCCCTGACATTGATCTGCATCGGCATGGTATTGACTCTGAATGCAGGAGAACTTGTGTTTTTTCACAGTATTTTAAATATGATAAAAGGAGAAAACATCAGTTTATTTGAGTTTTTCAGTGAAGAAAACAACTTTGTTTCTTCATTGTATTTATTAAATGAAATCCTTGTTGAAACTTTATATGTCGCTATGGGCTTTAGTTTATACATCAATTCCCGTGTAGAAACAGAAGGCTGGGATATAGAATTACTCTTTAAAACCTGCGTTGAAAAAAATAAAAAGTCTTACAGGGCCGCTCATAAGCGTGCAATTGCCATTCCCGTTTTGATTCTGTTATTATTTTTTAACCCTGGTTCAGGTTTCGCATCGGAAAATCCCGAATGGCTTAAACCGGCGCCTGTTTCCGAAGAAGCCAGGGAAACCTTGACCAAAATCCTGGAAGACCCCAAATTTGGAACCAGAAAAGAAAGCCGGAGAATTCAATTTAAACAAAAAAATGAAACACGGTACAGAATGCCCGATATTTCTTCATCTTCTATTGAAGAAATTATGGGAATAATCCTCCGTTTTATTGTTGTGGCAGCTATTTGTACCGCACTGGGTTTTGGAGCCTTTTATGCATACCGTCGCCGCAAACACTTTTTCCCGGCAGGATCATCCGGGAAAAGCACTATAGACGATCCTTCCCGGGAAGAGTGTAACACGCTTTTACGGCAAGCCGAAGAACTTTACTCGAAAGGCAGAATTCGCGAAGCCTGGGCTTTGTGTTTCAGGGCCTTTATATCCGTTTTTACCAAATTGTGGTTTTTTCCTTTTCCCGCAGAAGCTACCGAATATGAAAGTCTGGCAATTGTCCAAAAAGCAAGTACACCTGATTTATCGGACGGCATTAAAAGCTTTGAAGATTTTATCCGTAACTGGATAGTTTTTGCTTACGGCGGACAGGAACCGGTATTGGGATCATTTGAACAGGCAGTTGTTTCATGCAGAACATTACTGGAAAAAATGTAACGAGGAGCAGCGAATGAAAGATAACCAATCCCTTGCTGTTTTTCTTGTTATTGCGGGAATAATTCTTTTTGCCGGTGTTTTTTGTTATACCCAACTGGAAATTGTTCCAAGCACACGCTGGGAAGGCCCTTCCCGGGAAGTAAGAGCCAACTCATTCTATGCCCTGGAAAAATGGCTGACAGAATCGGGCCGTTCTGTTAAAACTCTATCCGCAGGAAGTATGGATACCATACTGAATGGATCAGAAAAAATAATTTTTTTGGAGACTTCCTGTTTCAGCTGGAATAAAAATCCGGAATTACTTATCCCCTGGGTGGAAGAAGGCAACCGGCTGATCATATCTCTGGATAATTACCTTAATTATCGATTAAGAGATTTTATGGAGTCTCTTGGTATCAGAAGAGATAACGACGATGACGAAGCTGATGCGTCATTTGTAGTTGAAGAAGAACAAGATGAAGATGCAAGTGACGCAAAACAGGAAAAATCACCGTATTTTGACTGGACTATCTCCTTTAAAAAAGCAGATCCGGATACTCCATTAAAATACAAAACTTTTATCATGAATAATAGCGGCGGAAGAACCAAACTTGTAAAATTTGAGATAGGAAAGGGCAGTTTAATCTTTACCGGAACGGCAAATTTTCTTAAGAATTATGCATTGTACGAAAAAGAAAACGTAGATCTTGCGGCTGATATTTTTCTTGCTGATATTACCGGAGGTGAACAAGAAATACTGTTTAAACAAGAAATACTGTTTATCAGATCCTTAAGCGGTAACAAACAGCACATTCTCGGTAATCTGGCAGAAAGAGGAAATCCTGCTGCATTGATCATCTCTCTTGTCCTGTTGGTTATCACAGGATTCTGGATGGTGATCCCGCTCTTTGGCCGTTACAGGCCGGCGCCGGAAAAACCCGGTAAACCTTTGCATGAACGATTTTTGGCGGAAGGGCGTTTTCTTAAAAAAAATCACGCCCTGGGAAAATATATCGAAATATACGAAAAAGAACTGGAACAGCGGCGCCGAAGCAGAGGAATTGAACCCGCAGCTGCTAATTCGTCATTACAGGAAATCACTTTTGTACAATTTTTGAATAAACAAAAGAAATTAATGGAACAACTGGAAGAACTAAACAAGGAGAAATTATGAGTTACACAATAAGTGAAGCAAGAGAAGCGCTGGAAAAAGTAAAAAAAGAAATTGCCAGGGCGTTTATTGGCCAGGAAGAATTGGTAAATCAGCTTCTTATTACTTTGTTGGCCGGCGGACACATTTTGGTAGAAGGAGTTCCCGGTCTGGGAAAAACCCTTCTTGTCCGTTCTGCAGCCAAAGCTTTGGGGGGAGACTCGCGCCGTATTCAGTTTACACCGGATCTTATGCCCAGCGATGTTACCGGTTCTGTAATTCTTGATACATCCACAGGTAATTTTATAACAAAAAAAGGGCCGGTATTTACCAATATACTTATTGCCGATGAAATCAACCGGTCTCCGGCAAAAACCCAGGCAAGTCTTTTTGAGGCGATGCAGGAATACCAGGTAAGTCTGGACGGTGTAAGTCATACACTCCCCAAACCATTTATGGTAATGGCTACGGAAAATCCCTTTGAACATGAAGGAACCTATCCGCTGCCTGATGCCCAAAAAGACCGTTTTTTAATGAAAGCTCTGATGACATATCCTCCTGTTGCGGAAGAAAAGCTTATGGTGGAACAGGTTCTTTCCGGTGAAACCGGAGCTGAACTTACAGTTTCCGCGGTGAATACCGTAATGAATCCCGGAGATTTTGCGGCAATTCAGAATCTGGTTTCATCAATGCACTGTGATAATGCAGTAATTGATTATGCGGTGCGTCTTTGTACTGCTACCCGCTCAAGTCCGGTTCTTGAATGCGGCGCAGGTCCCCGCGGCAGTCTGTCCCTGATCCGCTGCGCACGTGCCAAGGCTCTGTTGGAAGACAGGGATTTTATTATTCCCGATGATGTTAAAGCACTGGCGGTTCCTGTACTTGCTCACCGGCTTACTCTTTCTGCGGAAGGCGAACTGGAAGGGCTTACCGAAAACAATATCGTAGAAAGCATACTCTCTGCCGTGGAAGCGCCCAGAAAATGAGGTCCTGCGGCCCTCGAGCGCAAGGAAGTTATTATAGTTCGCTGCCAGGAGGCAGCGTGTGCATGATTAAACCCGGACGGACTTTTTTTGTCATACTGATTTGTTTTCTTCTTTTGGGAACAGCAGCTTTCTTTTTTGATGAACTTTACATTGTTTGGATTTTTTCGGGGTTGTTGCTGCTTCCCGTAATTATCATTGATGCAGTTCTGCTGTTATTCCATACAGATCGGCTATGCATTGAACGAAAGCTGAGCGGCACTTTTACTCTTGGCAGGAAAGCTCTTGTCAGACTGAACATAAGCCTGACAGGAAAAAACCGTTTTCTAGCCAGGTCTGCAAAGCTTTTCGATCTGTACCCGGATAGTACAGACTGTAATACCTTTCCGGTAAAACTCGATCGCAGTCTGTTCAGGAAGATGCCGAAACCGGGTCAGAATCCCCGCAACGCTTGTTATATTTTTGAATATACGGTAATTCCCATTGAACGGGGAAACTGGGAATTCAGCCGTACGGAACTGCTCCTTGGTTCATTTCTTGGTTTTTGGCAGCTTAAAGTAATCCACCCCTGTGTCAGCCGGGGCAGGACTTTCCCCGATTTCAGAAAACTTACTTCCGGTGCGGAACTTCGCGGTGTGCTTGAACAAACCGGAATTAAAATGATTCGCAAGCGGGGTCAGGGAATGGAATTCATGAGCCTCCGCGATTACCAAAAAGGTGACTCTGTTAAAGCTATAGACTGGCGGGCAACAGGCCGGCGTAATAAACCAATAATCCGCGAATACCAGGAAGAACAGGATCAGCAGGTATTGCTTCTTCTTGACTCGGGTTACCGGTTAAACCGTCTGGTATATTCAACCGAGCCGTTAGGCACTGCCCCGGCGCCGGACACCTTTTTGCAGACCCAGTTCGACAGTGCCCTGGAAGCAGCCCTGCTCCTTTCCTGGGTAGCATTGAAACACAGTGACGGTGTAGCCCTTGGTTGTTTTGGTACAGAAGAACGGTGGCTGCCTCCGCGTAAAGGTATGAGCGCACTCTCGGGAATTATCCGAAGCCTCTATGATGTTAAATGCGACAGCGCTCCTTCTTCTCTTTTTTCCGCCCTGGAAAGCGCCCTGACCCGGCTTAAACGGCGAACCTTTATAATAATGATCAGCAATTTCAGGGAAGAAGACGGTGAATCTCTTGGCTGGATACTCCGGAGGATTCAAAGACGGCACCTGCTGCTTTTGGTAAGCTTAAAGGAAGCGGAGGCGGAAAAAATTGCAAACCGGAAAACAGAAGGAACAGAAGAAGCGCTGGAAACAGCGGCGGCCTTTTCCTACTTAAGCGCCCGCCGGCGTCTTTATAAAACCTGGGAACATATGGGGCTCCTTACTCTGGAATGCAGTTCACGGGAACTTGGTTCGGCCCTCATTAACCGTTATCTTAAAGTAAAGGGCAGCGGATTATTATAGGAGTATTGCAAATGACAGGATTTCTGGTAAAAAAATTTTTTTATGATGCATGGGATAATTTCTTTTTTATTGCTGCCTTAAATTTCGGTTTTTATCTATTTCTGGCTCTTTCTTTTTTCCTGCTTCCCATTTTGCAAACAGCAGGAATTGTCTTGTTTTTTATTCTTGTCTACCTGTTATTTGTCTATCTTTGCGCAGCCTCTTCGGTTCTTAAAGAAGTATCGGATTACCGGCGTTCTGTTCCGGCAGATTTTTTTATTAATATAAAAAGCGCTTTTGTTCCTGCATCAGTCCTTTTTGCCGCAGCGGTTTTCGTGTTTATGTTAATTCGCCTTACCATACCGGTTTATCTTGCAATGGAAAATCTGCCCGGACTGGGAGCAGCTTTTTTTTCGTGCTGGGTATGCCTGTTTATCGTTGCGTCGATTCAATTTTACCCTGCGGTATATTACCGTCTGGGAAAACATCCCATTAAAAGTTTAAAAAAATGCGCAATTATTTTTTTTGATAATACAGGGTTCAGCTTTTTTATTCTGTTTTTTGGCAGTTTACTCTCTGTGTTGATCCTTCCCTTTCCCGGCTGTACTCTGCTGTTTTTAGACGAAGCGCTCAGACTCCGGCTTTTAAAATACGATTGGCTGGACGCTCAGGCGGCCGGACAAAACAGTGAAAATCACAAACTGCGTTCCGGAAAAACAAAGATCCCCTGGAACGAAATATTGGCGGAAGAAAAGGAAAATACCGGAACCCGGACATTAAAATCGTTTATATTTCCATGGAAGTAACGTCCATGCTGCCCTTGTGTATACTGCCATACTGCCCTGGTATTTTTTCCCGTTTCAAAAAAAAACTAATTAGGTTATATTTAAGTCGTGGGTTATTTATCGGGATTTCATGCAATAGAAGAATTGATTAAGTCAGGTATTCCCTGCGGGCCGCTGCTTGTAGCAAAACCGGGACCAAGGGCGCGGGAACTGGTTGACTTTGCTCTGGCACACAGAATCCGTGTGGACCGGGTCGGCACTGCCGATCTGGACAGACTTGCTCCGGATCACAGGGGCATAGTTCTGGAAACTACCGGCGATACTGCATCTTCCGGCATTATTACATTGGAAGATTTTTTTGTAACACTGGGAGATCGTCAAAATGCGCTGGTATTGATACTTGATGAAATAACCGATCCCCATAATTACGGAGCTATACTCCGTTCCTGCGATCAGTTTGCCGTTGATTTGGTGGTAAGCCGCAGGCGGCGGAATGCAAAAAATGCCCCGGTAATTGCACAAACATCCGCTGGCGCCAGCGCCTGGGTTAAATGCGCGGAAGAAGGCAATCTGGCCCGTGCGGTGGAGCAACTCAAAGAAAACAATTTTTGGGTTTACGGCGCCGATATGAACGGCTGTAAGGTCTACGATCTTGAGCTAAGCGGCCGCATTGCCATTATTATGGGGGGAGAAGCAGGTCTGTCCAGACTTTTACATGAACGGTGCGACGGCATTGCCGCAATACCAACGCAGGGCCGCATTGAATCCCTGAATGTATCGGTAGCCGCAGGCATTTTACTTTACGAAGTAAACAGACAGCGTTTTTGCGGAAGCAGGCAAAAAACCAAAAGCAGGAAAAATAAATGATTAAACGATTGGGAGTATTGTTACGGGAAGCTGACAGGCTTGATGAAACGGCATTTATGGCTATACTTTCTGTATTTTGTTTTTGTACTATAGTTATTCGCAGGCTTTATACAGGGTACTGGGGTTTTATCTTTCTTAACTGGAACCTCTTTTTAGCCTTTGTTCCCTGGGCGCTTACAAGCGTTTCTTTTATTAAACCAAAGATCCAACAGTCGCTGCTGAGCATAGCAATACTTTTGATATTCTGGCTTTTGTTTTTTCCAAACGCCCCTTACATTATAACCGATCTATTTTACCTGCGGGCCATAAAAAACATGCCCGTGTGGTACGACACGCTGATGTTCCTTTCCTATGCCTGGACAGGTATGCTCTTTGGCTTTTTCAGCCTTTGGGATATAGAACAGATTCTGGGGCGCAAACTGCCAAAACCTTTGGTTACATTTTTATCGGGCTTTCTTCTTTTTGTGGGAAGTTTCGGTATCTATATAGGCCGTTATCTCCGCTGGAATACCTGGGATCTTTTTACAAGAACATCGGAAATCCTGACCGATATTACCGATCGCTTTACCAACCCCTTTGAACATAAAACCACTTGGGGAGTTACTCTTTTTATGGGGGTTTTCCTTAATATCGTCTACTGGTCTTTCAGGTTGGTAAAAAAACGCCTTTAAAAACTAAAGATTACACTTATACTCGGTATAATGGTAACCTGCTGCACTATGCTCCACTTCCCGTCTGTCTCAAGAGTTATCTCTTGATCTCCAGTAACTTTATCCGCTGGAAATGTTGCTGCAACAGCACTCTTCATTGAAGCAGCACTAGGGCCAGCATTACCGTCTAATCCGGCATGTCTAAAATCAGCGTAAAATTTATAGGATCGATACCGTAAAAAGTCATAACTGACAGCAGCTCCAAATTCCATCGATACATTTCGGGTAAAGCTAAAACGTAGGGCTGGATTGATAATAATACCAATGGCAAAATCATTGTAACTTTCTTTCATTGTTACATTTGTAAATTTATGTCCGCCAGAATACGTAGTTCCAAGGTTTTCTATTTTAATCGACCAACTGGCATCAATATTATCCTTAAATGAGCCGCCGTAGGTTAGATCGTTAATACTTATCCCCGCATCAATGATAAAGTCTAACTTGTCGCTTATCGGCGTATTAAAAGTCGCTCCCAGACCGCCGTTTACAAACAGAATATAGTCGTAATCGGGGTAGGCTATGGTTACATCGCCTTCTTTAACCTTGGAAGGAAAAAGGAGTCCTATTCGGCCAAAAAACCCTACAGATCCCGGGTTTAAACGAAAAGTTGCCAACAGACCCGGATTCATTATATCACGGATAGTAGTTCCGTCTTCAAAGACCTTGGCCAATCCATACTGAAAACCAATACCTATATCCATCGTGGTATCCTGAGCAAAAACCTGGCCGCCCATACTGATAAGAATTACCATAACCAGAATCTTTTTCACAAATTACCCCCGATTATTACCATGCAGTATGTATTATGACACTATAGCAGTAAAAAAACAATATATTCCGGAATTAGTTACACTAAAATTTATAGTTCATTGCAATAACAGCCTGATAAAAAGCAAGGTGCAATGGGTTGGATTTATTTATATTCCTGTTCCGGTAATACAGGTCTTCCCAATGCGGATTGGTATAATTTCTTTCGGTACAAAACTGAACAAGTGCGGTCATGCTGATTTTTTCGTTAAAAGTTAAATTACCTATAAGCGCAAATTTCCAGCGTATTTTATCGTCTCCCCATGCGCTGCGGCCGGGCGTATCGTAAAGGTGCAGTTCAGCTTCGGTAAGTATGCCTACGGTATCCAGAATTACCGGCATTTGGTAACCAACAAACAAATTACCGTAGTAGTTAAAACCGTTAACATTTTCACCGTCATCATCTTCGAAATACCACGATTCGTCTGTTCTGGCTGCGGTATAACCGGCATAGTTTATTTCATGGTACATCCTTGCAACCACATGGTTCCAGTCCCCGGGAACCAAAGCGGCAAAATCCGCCTGGAGAATAAAACCCGCCTGAGCTTTCCAGAGCAGCCCGTCAAAAGCAGAGCCGTAATGTTCCGCCTTTTTTGTGCCGTCTGTTTTTTCGCGATTAAGTCCTATTCCGCGGACATCTTTGCCGAAAAGGTTTATATTCCAGCCCGACCCGATACGGCCCCCTGCGGCAAGCTGGAAAAACGCAATAGGCGTCCAAATTGTTTCAACAAGGCCATTGACAGATATAGGAGAGACTTCGGCAGTAAGGATTAAAGCCATATTATTGTCTTCTGTTAGCGAACCGGAACCTTCCAAAAAAGGAAAGACAAAACGCTGGGTAAAAAGAAGCTTGGCGCCGGGACGGGAAGAAAGCTGGAGGGAAAGTTCCTTTCCTGAACTTATCTCTTTTTCCGGGTTTTCTGCAATATCCAGAGTTTCCTGCGCTTTAAGTAATTGTATATTAAATAATTGTACTGTAAGTATCAGCAGCAATACCGTTGTTTTTTTCATACAGTATTCTACCACATTTTAATAAAAAAACAATTTACTACGAATAAAAAGCATTATACACTTTAAATATGAAAACAAAAACTGAACGGGTAGAATTAGTGGTACTCAACAAACCGGGAGTACTGGGAAGAGTGGCAGGACATATCCGGCATGAAGGATGGAATATTAAACGCCTTACAGTGGACGAAAATCAAGAGGGGAACCTTCACCCTGCCGGCAGCGGCGAAACCGGTGCCGGAACTTCCACTATGGAAATTGATATAGAGGGAGTACACACCAAGCTGGCTCAGGTTATGGAACGTATTCTGAATCTGGACTGCGTAATCAGTATCAGTATGGTTCAAAACGGAGAAAAGGTAGTACGGCACCGTCCCCAGGAAAAGCTGAAAGGTGTAACTACCGAACAGCGCAATGCAGAAATACCGCCAAAACAGGCGGGAACTTTCCGGGTATTGGCGATAAACCCCGGATCAACTTCAACCAAATTCAGCCTGTACGACGATGAAGCATGTATTTTAACAAAAACAATACGCCATGATACGACACAATTAATGCAATACGGTTCTGTGCTGAATCAAAAAGAATTACGCCGCGACTGCATTTTAAAAAGCATGGAAGAAGAAAAAATTGATATTGCTGCAATTGACGCCATTGCAGGCCGCGGCGGTCTTCTTAAACCAATTGAAAGCGGTGTCTATTCGATCAATGAAAAAATGCTGGAAGATCTTCATTCAATAACTGCAGCAGTTCATGCGTCGGCTCTTGGAGCAATTATCGCATCAGAGATGGCAAAAACATTTTCCATACCTGCCTATGTAGTTGATCCAATAGTTGTGGACGAAATGGATCGTTATGCAAAGCTAAGCGGTATGCCCGGTGTTGAGCGATCCAGTATTTTCCACGCCCTTAATCAAAAAGCCATAGCCCGCCGTCTTGCGGCGGAATTGGGCAAGCCCTACGAAAATTGCAGGTTTATTGTTGCCCATCTTGGCGGCGGCATTACCGTTGGCGCTCATCGTTACGGCAGGGTAATTGACGTAAACGACGGTATAGACGGAGAAGGGCCTTTTACCCCGGAACGAACCGGCGCCATTCCGGCAATTCCAATTATTCATATGTGTTTTTCGGGTGAATATACCGAGCAGGAAATGATCGACAAGGTAGCAAAAAACGGCGGTATAAAAGCATATCTCGGCACTACAGATCTGCTTGAAGTTCAAAAAATGATCAACGAAGGTGATGATTTTGCCGCCCTTGTGATGGATTCCATGGCTTACCAGGTTTCCAAAGAAATCGGCGCCATGGCTGCCGTTTTGGAAGGCTTGATGGATGGCATCATCCTTACAGGCGGGCTCGCCTACTCTAACCGTTTTACCGGGGCAATCAAACAGCGGGTGGATAAACTTGCTCCCGTTTATGTATTCCCCGGCGAAGACGAAATGCTTGCTTTGGCCAGCGGTGTACTTCGGGTACTGCGGGGAAAAGAACTGGTAAAACAATATACCTGAGGGTGAAAATACCGGGTTTTGGAACAGCCGCCGTGATTTAGGGTTTTAAAACAGCTCTGGGATTAACCGAGGAACCGTCTTTATATACGGTAAAGTGAAGGTGAGGGCCGGTACTTTGTCCGGTGTTTCCTACATACCCAATAACCGAATCAATGTCGACATAGGCACCGCTCATGGCTTCACACGAATCCAGGTGACCATAAAGGGTTTTATAACCTTCGGTATGGCGGATAATTACAAAGTTGCCGTAAACATTATCATAGCCTACTGACTCAACCCTGCCGGCCATTGCTGCTCTTACAGGCGTACCCTTGGGAGCGCCAATATCCAATCCGTCATGGAGGCCGCGGCCAAAGGGACTTCGGCGATAACCGTAACCGGAAGTAATCCGTCCCCGAACAGGCCAGTCAAAAATATTTCCTGATACAATAACCTGAGGCCGTGGAGCGGAAACAGCAACAATAACAGGAGCTTCTTCCCAGGGAGTGGAAGCGCCGGGAATAAAAAGGCTTGAATTTGGGTTGATTTTATCTGAAAAAAGCTCATTTGAGGCCTGAATCTCCGAAACATTCGCCTTGTGCTTTTCTGCAATAATACCTAACGTATCTCCTGTTTTGATCTTATAGAAAACACCATCCTGGTTAGGAATCCGAAGGACTTTGCCGACCGGGACGGTACGGGTATTTTTTATATCGTTCACCGAAACAAGCGTACTGATTGAAAGGCCGAATTTCTTGGCTATTTCCCCCAAAACCTCACCTTTCTGTACGGTATAGGACGAAAACAGCAGCATTCTGGGCTGGGATTGGGTCAAGTCTTCCGGCTCCAACACACCTGATGTTTCCAGAGCGACAAGCTCAACTTCTTCAACGGCGCTTTCCCGGCCGCCCATGCTTTCTACAAGATTCGAATCAACTTTTGATCCCTTTCCTTGTGCAGCAAGGATAAGAAATGTAAAAAAAAGTATTAAAAGAGCCGCTAAGACTTTAACATTTGCCTTGGTTACGGCAAATTTCCTAAAAACAACCAGCATACCTCATCCGCCTGAACAATTTTTTACCCCATTGTTCATATTTCGGCATAGAATTCATTAGAATATATACCATTATTACAATAATGGGAAGTACTTTAAGAACTTATTAAGAAAACTGTACAACTTTTTCCATAAAAAACCACTTTTTTTTGGAAAAAAGAAATTTATTAACAAAAATTAGTGAATTTTACTTTTCCAGCGATCTCAAAATATCCCGTATTTCCGCTGCCCGCTCATAATTTTCTACAGTTACCGCTTTTTCCAGTTCTTTTTGTAAAAGAGATTTTCTGGCTGCCAATTCCTTTCCTGCCGTAAAATCTTCAGTAATAATTCCTGCCTTTTCAACCACTTTTTCTTCAATAAAAATAGGGCATTTACATCGTACAGCCAAAGCCAGGGCATCAGAAGGCCGGGAATCAACAATGAGTTCCCCGCCTGCAGGTTTTTTAAAGACAAGGGAACCAAAAAAGGTATTATCTCTTAAATCACTGATTTCTATTCTGAGAAGTTCAAAATGGGCTTCTTTAATTAAAATTTGGAGTAAATCTGCTGTAAGCGGGCGGGATATGCTGATTCCGCCAAAGCCTATAAGTATAGCCTGCGCTTCAAGCTGACCAATAAAAATGGGAACCGAGTATTCTGATGCAAGGGGTTTTATAAAGATCATAAAACCATCGCCGGTTTCTGCGATTCCCCAAATTTCAGCTTCAAGCATACAAATGCCGCATTCTGACTCCTAAAATTACTGCAATAACTCAGTTAAGCTTGTCAGCAGGCGGCCTGCCTCTTTATCAACTGCCGGCAGGGCAGAAAAAGCCGCCCCAGCTTCGGAAATAAGATTCCTGCCCTGTTTTTGTGCTTCTGCCAATGCTCCTGCTTCGGTAAGGGCGGTTATGAATTCCTCAACTTCCGGTACATTAACCCCTCCTTCCCCGGCGGCCTTGAAACAGTGTTGAACAAAGGCGGTCCGTTCCGCTGTGTCAGTTTGTATAAAGAGCAATACCGGAAGGCTTTTTTTGCCTTCTACCACATCATCGCCCCGCTCTTTTCCCTTTATACCGGAAACAAGATTTTTGACATCGTCCAAAATCTGGAAACCTATTCCAAGTCTTTGAGCCGCTGCTCCCAGAGAGGCTAAAAGCCCTTCATTTATTTCAAAACTTGGCTTTTGAGGAGGGGAATTTTTAAGTGAGATACGGGCTGTCTCGGCTCCCAGCAGGGCGGCAAAGCGGGCAAGGCAGCCTGTTTTAAGGCTGGACATCAGCATATAGTCTTCCAAAGAAGGAAAATAAGCCGGATCCCGGTGCCAGGCAATATCCATGGATTGACCCAAGTGAAGGAAACGCATATGTTCCCCCCAAAGCTGCCAAAGACGGTTCCTGTCTTCCGCATCCGCTTTCCAATGTTCCAGTGCAGTAAGTGGAAGGAAGTACAAAAAAGCCCCGGCATTGATCGCTGTGTCGGCGCCGTAGATCAGGTGAACAGCCGGTTTGCCCCGGCGCTGGCCCGAACTGTCCTCCAGGTCATCGTGAATAAGGCTTGCCGTGTGGCAAAATTCTACCATGGGAAGCAGAGACAAAACCGCATCGCCTCCGCCCAGAACCCGGCACACTAAATGGGCCATTATTGGCCGCCACCGTTTTCCGCCACGGCTAAAAAGATCTCTTCCCGGTTCCAGCAGGGATTCTGTTAATTCGCTTCTTATGTCCAGCCTCGGGAAAATCCTGCCAAACCACTCTTCTCCGGGAACAGCAGGAAGAAATTCCCTGAGGAGCGCTTCAATTTTTTCAGCCTCTGCAATATACTCTTTATCCATATTCTGATACTAACATGACATCATACGAAAAGCCAGATTTTTGGTCATTAAAGGCAAAAAATGAAGCTTATCCGGCCCGTTCGGTTTATAAACTCAAAGAAATCGACGAGAAGTTTGGTTTTTTTAAACTTGCCGGACAAACCGGTCTTCGGGTTCTGGATCTTGGAGCTGCTCCCGGAAGCTGGAGCCTCTATGTGCTTCGCCGGTATGGAATGACCGGTCATAATCGCAGAAATTTATTTCTTGTATCTGTGGATTTGCAACCCTTGTCAAAAAACAATGATTTTTCCGGCAGGGAAGATTTTTTCTTTATCCAGGGTGATTTTACAGGCAGTCCGGCACGGGAAGAATTGATCAGCCGCGGACCTTACAACGCAATTATCAGTGATGCAGCGCCGCTTACAACCGGCTCCAGGACCGTGGATACCCAGCGATCCATTTTTCTTGCAGAAGAAGTTTTTTCTTTTACCGAAAGCTGTCTTGTTCCCGGCGGCAATCTGGCAATTAAAGTATTTCAGGGAGCAGGTACAGATGTCTTGTTAAAACACCTGCGGAAATGCTTTAACAGCGCAAAAAGTTTTAAACCTGCTGCCTGCCGAAGTAATTCCTTTGAAACGTATCTTTTAGGACTAGGGAAAAAACAATAGAATAACAAACACTATGATTTTTCCGGTTATATCCTGCAATTTTTCAAAAAAAAAGCTCCAAAGTTATTCCGGTTTTTGGTGTACCGTTCTCTGCATTTTGGTTATGTCTTCGGGCTGTGCCGGCACTCCGAAAACCGGCACATCACTGCGATTGGATGCCTTGCCGGATATATCAATTCCGGCAGAGCATATTGTTTTTATTGGATTAGACGGATGGGGCGGCGCTTATGTATCAAAAGCAAACATGCCCACAGTAAAGCGAATGATTGCCGGAGGCGCTTCCAGCATGGATATGCGCTGTATATTGCCCAGCATAAGCTGGCCAAACTGGGCTACCCTGTTTTGCGGAACACCGCCCGAACAACGCAACGGCGAAACGGATAACAATGTTTCATCAATCATGGATTATCCTACAATTTTTACTCTTGTAAAAAACAGAAATCGGACAAGAATCTTTTTCTATGAATGGGATGCGCTTTATTATATCTGCACAGATGAAGAAGCAGAAAAAGTCAGGATCACCTCCAGTCTTGAATCAGCCCAAAAGGCAGCTGCTTATATAATTGAAAAAAAACCGGTGTTTACCGCCGTAGCGTTTAACGAACCGGACAGTACCGGTCACAAAAAACGCTGGGGTTCCAGGGCATATTATGACAAGCTTGCCGAATTGGACAGTTTTATTGCCATTATCGAACAGGCTGTAAAAGATGCAGGAATTTACGATAGTACTGTATTCATAGTCTCAGCGGATCACGGAGGTGATGTTTTTGGACACGGACAAAATTTTAAAAAACACCGTCAAATCCCCATAGTCATTTATGGCAGAGGCATAAAAAACGGTTACACCATTCCTGCTCCGCTTTCAATTTGCGACATAGCTCCAACTATGGCGGCTATTATGGGTCTTGATGTACCGTCAACATGGATGGGCCGGCCTTTAAAAGAAGTATTTAAATGAACACCAATTCAGCGAACTGAACGCATCGAGTTAAATCTATTACATTCAGGTGGGGGGAAAGAACGCCCATTCAGGCCGGTTGGTCGTCGCTGCCGTTTACGCACACTTTGGTGTGGCATTTTTTGTGGGACGCCAAATGGCCTTCATGGCCAACCTTTCCCCCACCTGCGTGGCAACATTTTCTTTCCCGATGCGTTCAGTCCGTTAGATAAAGGTTTTATATTATGGATGAAATCGGCAATTTGCCTCTGAGCATGGCATACCAATTTCTTGCAGTATATTTGGAAAGGGGTGGGCAAAGGCCCCGGAAAAACCATGTGGAATTCCCCGCCAAATAGATCTGCGTATATAAAGTAGTATTAATCCATAAAGTGCCCTGTACCAAACCAACAATAAAAAAGATATAGAGGTTTGGTACAGGGAAGCTGTTTTGGCGGGCTCAACACGCGGTTTTTCCGGGGCCTTTGCCCACCCCTTTGCTTAATATATTGCAGGTGTTTTGTATGCCAGGCTCAGCGGTAATATTGAAATTTATTGGATTGCATTTTTCCCTGATTTGGGCTATAAATTTCCAATATATTAGGAGGAATTTTGTGAAAAGGACTATTCTCGTACTTAGTTTGGCTCTTTTGGCGCTGACAGTATTTGTCGGCTGCGGCGGCGGGGGAGCAGGAAGTGCCGGTGATGTAATTAGAATCGGTGTATTTGAACCACAGTCCGGCGATAACGGCGCGGGTGGGAAGCAGGAAATCCTGGGTATGCAGTATGCAAACTACGAAACCCCCACCGTGGTAATCGGCGGTAAGACCTATACGGTCGAGCTTGTGTATGCTGATAATCAATCCAGCAACGACAGAGCGCCCTCCGCCGCCCAGACTCTTATTTCTGCGGGCTGCTCGGTGGTGCTTGGCTCTTATGGCTCTGGCGTAAGTATCGCTGCTTCAAGCGTCTTTGGCGATGCTGGTGTACCTGTTATTGGAGTAACCTGCACAAACCCCGCCGTTACGCTTGGCAACAGCCATTATTTCCGCATTTGCTTCCTTGATCCTTTCCAGGGTCCGGTTTTGGCAAATTTCGCCAAGGATAGGGGCGCTACCAAAGCTTACTGTCTGGCCAAGCTGGGGGATGACTACTCCGTTGGTCTGGTCAATTACTTTATGGAAGCATTCGGCAGGGAAAATTGCATTTCTGACACCTTCCCTGACGGCACTTCGGATTACAGTACTTATGTGGCCAATGCCAGGACTCAGGGCGCAGATGTATTTTTCTCACCTGTTTCCACCGAAGCCGCTGCGCTGATCATTGACCAGGTCGCCACACAGGGCCTTAATATACCAGTTCTGGCCGGTGACACCTGGGACTCCAACGTCATTCTTAATGCTGCCCGTGGTAAAAACGTGGATGTTCATGTAACGACCTTCTATCAGGAAGGCGGCGCCCCGCAGTTTGACAGCGGTATAAAAGCCTGGATCAACAGTAACGCAACCGCCAAGGCCAACAACGGCGGCGACGATACAGTCGCAGCGGTAACAGCTATGGGTTACGACGCTTATTATACGGCTTTGGAAGCGCTGAAAAGAGCCGGTTCCACCAAACCCGCTGATGTACTCAGTGTATTACCGTCCCTGACGTACACAGGCGTGTCCGGCGCAATCGCCTTCGATAGCAATGGTGATGCTGTACGTGATGTTGCTTATGTAAAGAGGGCCAACACCAATACCGGTGATTGGGAATTCGTAGCCGTACAAGGCGTTAAGTAGAGTTTTTTGGATTTTTTAAAAACCATACTGCCCTATATTCTCTCCGGTATTTCGGTGGGGGGGCAGTATGCTTTGATAGCTGTCGGTTATACAATGGTCTACGGCATTCTGCGCCTGATTAACTTCGCCCACGGCGATGTATTTATGGTAGCCGGTTTAATCATGGTCTATTTGGCGGCAGCCCTGCCGCTTTATGTAGCTATTCCCATAGTAATCATCATCACGATGCTATTGGTCTATTTTATAGAACAGGCGGCCTATAAGCCTTTGCGCAACTCTCCCCGAATGTCGATCATGATCTCTGCCATCGGAGTAAGTTATCTGTTGCAAAACCTGGCGCTTTACATTACAGGCGGCTTAAATAAAAATTATCCCCGCATCCCCTGGATTTCCGATTCCATTACGGTGCTGGACGCCACCACTAAAAGGGTAACGGTAATTACGCCGTTCCTGGTGATCGCCCTGATGATAGCTCTTGTATTGTTTATTAATCATACCAAAATTGGTATGGCTACAAGGGCTGTTGCCAAGGATTTTGAAACAAGCCAGCTTATGGGGATAAAACTCAATTCCGTTATTTCAGTAACCTTCGCCATCGGCTCGTTTCTTGCGGCAATCGGATCAATGCTGTATTTCTCCAATTACCCCGGCGTTATCCCAACAGCCGGCGGTATGCCCGGCCTTAAAGCGTTTGTTGCGGCTGTTTTCGGCGGAATTGGCTCCATTCCGGGTGCTGTGCTGGGGGGTACTATCATTGGCATTTGCGAGAGCATCATCAAAGGGCTGGACAGCATCCTGATACAGTCCGGCATTATAAAGACACCGCTTGAGCTGGCAACTTTCTCGGACGCTTTTACCTTCGTTCTGCTTATCATCATACTAATCTTCGTGCCGACCGGTCTTTTTGGAGAGAAGACCACCGACAAGGTTTAGGGTGTAGAAGTGAAGGAACTAAATCCAAACAAGAATAGAACGACACTTATATTGATATTGTGTTTATTTTTCCTGTCCATAGTCCTTGAACAGGCGATTAGCCCTACAAGTCCCGCTGCCATGCTACTTACCGTTCTAAAAAAGAGCTGTGTCTATGCCGTGGTAGCTGTCTCTATGAATCTCCTGAACGGTTTTACCGGCCTTTTTTCTCTGGGGCAGGCGGGCTTTATGCTTTTGGGCGCTTATACTTATGCTATTCTTACCATTCCAATTGAATATAAACCCCTGGTTTACCGTTACTACGATCCTGCCATAACCTTTTCTTTGCCTGAAGTTTTGGGAAGCGCTATGGGCGGCTTCGGCATGGTGTTGGGAGTGTTGATTGCCATTATCCTGGCCGGATTGGTTGCCACAGGAGTGGCTTATCTGATTAGCCTGCCGGTGCTGCGGCTTAAAAGTGACTATCTGGCCATTGCTACCCTGGGCTTTGCCGAGATCATCCGCGCCGTCTTCCAGTGGACCAAGCTGGGACCGGTAACCAACGGAGCAAATCCTCTGAAAGACTATGTCCGTCTTATCGCTTTCAGGTTGAATTTCGGCAGCGTAACCATCTCGCTCTCTGTCTTTTTTCTGCTT
>WRIX01000031.1 GCA_009782495.1 Treponema sp. | reverse complement strand
AATTATTGAGCTTATTACCTTCTTTTGGTAATTCCGGTACTCGGGATATTTGGAAGAGCTTATGTTTTCGGTCAAGATCGTAGAGCCGATAAATACTATTGTTAATACAACCGGTCCGAAAAGACCTGAGCCAACCGGCTGACAGGACAGCGAAAGCGCTATCAGCCAGATAGTCCACCAGAAACCCAATTCGCAAAAGTAATTCGGGTGCCGGCATAAGGCGAAGAAACCGCTTGAAAGAAAACCGTTTGCAACATCGCCTGAATATTTGGACGGATATTCCTTCTGTTCCGAGGCTGATTTTTTTGCTTTATGGAAATTCCATTGCTGTTGATCGGCTGCAAACTCAAAACAAACAAGCGTAAATCCCAATGCGGCTAAAATCCAGAACAGTACCGGCATGTTTTCTCCCGGATAGAAAGTCAGGCTGTATACCGGGTAGGTAAAAAGCAAAAACAGCCCCGATTGGAAAAGACAAATAAAGGAAAGGCTGAAAAGCTGCCACAGAAAAGGATTCGAGATTTTTTGCCTCAATATGGCCCAGCGGTAGTCTTCCACACCGCGGTAACCGCCTTTGCGGAAAAAGTTAAACGTCAGCCGCATTCCCCAGAATGTTACCAGTGCGGCGCCGATACACGGCGCTACTGCACAGCCACTTCGGTATGCATAGTACCAGGTAAAAAAGACCGGCAGTATGCTCCAGATACGGTCGATCCAGGAATAATCTTTGGTAATAATACCGAACGCAAAAGCGGCAATGGCAAAACCCAGCGCCCAAAGACCGGTAACAAGGAGCATTGGTGCTTCTGTAACAAAAACGATAAAGGAAGATACCTCTCCCGAAAAAGGAATCATAAAAGCTGCAGAGAGAAGAAAGCCTATCAGGATGAATAAAATAAATGTTTTCATAAAACGAATATAAAACAGAACAGCGAACTATTCAAGCTGACAGCTGATGCCCGGGTGTCAGGCGTGTACTTGTAAAACAATCTTATAGTATGTTTCAATAATAAGGAACGTAACACTAAAAAGGGAAGGCTATTATGAAAAAAAGCACTCTTATTATTATCGGGGTTGTCGCCTTAATCGTTATTATGCTGTTCACGAGCTACAATGGTCTTGTTCGTCTGCGCGAAGAAGTAAATTCGAGTTATTCCACAATGGGCTCTCAACTACAGCGCCGTTCAGACCTTATCCCGAACCTGGTTAATACCGTAAAGGGATTCAATGTGCATGAACAGGAGATCATTGATTCCGTTACAACCGCACGCACAAAGCTTGCCGGAACCACAACAAACAACGAGCGCATAGCGGCGGAAACCGAACTTTCAGGCGCTTTGTCCCGGCTGCTGGTTGTCGTAGAGAACTATCCTGACATAAAGGCAGACGCCAATTTCCGTCAATTGATGGACGAACTTTCCGGCACGGAGAATCGAATAGCTGTTTCCCGGAAAGACTACAACGATGCTGTAAGGGCATACAATACAAAAATGCTGTCCTTTCCGACAAGCCTTATAGCAAACAATTTCGGCTTTGAAAAAGCCGCCTATTTCGAGGCAGCCCCCGGCTCGGAAGCCGTACCGGAAGTAACCTTCTGACATGAATTACAAAAGCGGCCCAAAAAGTATAGCTGCTCTTGCCATACTTTTTACCATTTTACAGCTGATCCGGGCCGCACCGTCAGCATACTCTGCCGTCCCAACGCCAACCAACGACTTTTTTGTCAATGACTACGCTGGCGCATTGAACAGCGCAACCCTTAAGGAAATCATGGCAAAAGGCGTTACTGTGGATAAACGCACCGGAGCGCAGGCTGTGGTTGTGATTGTCGATTCGCTCCAGGGGATGAGCCGGGATGATTATGCTCTGGAAATACTGCGCACATGGGGTATCGGGCAAAAGGACAAAAACAACGGCGTCCTGTTACTTGTTGCAATAGCCGACAGGGCAGTTAAAATCGAAGTGGGCTACGGTCTGGAAGGTGCCCTGACAGACGGCAAGTGTGGCCGTATTCTGGATGAATGTTTTGTACCCGCTATGCGCGACGGCCAAACCGATACCGCCGTCTTACAGACATACGACGCTATCCTGATCGAAATTGCCAAAGAATACGGCATCGATCCGGATACAATTATTGATAGCACAGAATACTCCCTTTCCTCCTCCAATCAAACATTCAATTGGCTTGGGCCACTTATTATTATCATTTTTTTCATCATTATGAAAATCTGTAATCATTTTTGGGGCGGAGGAAGAAGCGGCGGCGGTTTCGGAGGAAGCAGCTTCGGAGGCGGCAGTTTCCGGGGCGGAAGCAGCTTTGGTGGAGGAAGAAGCAGCGGCGGCGGCTTCAGAGGCGGAGGAGGAAGGGGCGGCGGCGGCGGTGCAGGCCGCAGTTGGTAAAGTATTGGAATACATTGGCTTTTCATGTATAATGATACCATTGAGGATCGTCCTACAGGCCGCATCCTCCGGTAATATTTTAAAAGGAGTTTTGTATGATGAAAATTGACAAGGCAGTGGTTAAGGCGTTTGAAAAAAAGTCTCTCAAGGAAATCGCCAATGCACCGGTTTGGGCTCTTCAAGGCGTAAGCGAAGGAGATGCCGAAAAACTGAAAGCAGCTTTTAACGTTAAGACAGTCAAGGACCTTGCCAAGCTCAAGTATGTCCGCTGGGCTCAGGCAATCGTCACGCTGTCTGAATTAGAATAAAATACATCCCCAGGGGATATTTTTAACATTTTCAATAACCATATATTGGATTTATTTCTCACAAAGCACGCGGAGGCGCGGAGATCGCAGAGGGAAGAAGAAGCTCACACAGAGGCACAAAGGCACGGAGAAGAAAAAGAATATTTTAATTCTTCTCTGTGTCTCCGTGACTCCGTGTGAAATTTCCACCAATAACTTCCTTCTCTTACTATTATCATCCACATCTTCTTGCTCGGTTGTTTTGGCGGAATGTCTGCAGGGCAACTCCAGAACACGCATTCAAAAATCATTAGAGTTTAATAATAATGCCATTTCAGATGATGTCAAAGAAGCATTATTTTTTAATATTTATTATTTAGATAATGAAAATAACAATTTTGATAGAAATATATTTTTTTCATTTAATTATCGAACAAAAATAAGTATGGACGCTTTATCTAAGGTAGATGACTATTTTGATTATGATATTGGTTTTAAAGGACTTTTTATATTAATAACTGGATATGCATTATTTGGACTTCATAATTATAATGTACCTGATAATTATATAAATGATATATGGGAACAAAAGAATAGAGAAGAAATATTAAATAATTGGTTAAGAGGATATAATAACAGATAAAAAATGTAAATTAATATAAAAAGAGGCAAATCTTCCAATATTAGAGGCTCTTAGAGGAGTCAGATAATAGTATATTGTGCATCCTGCATATTGACAAAACCACCTATTAGATGTTATAGTATTACCTTTGAACAACAGCCCGTATGGGCTGTTTAATATGCTCGTGGGCTCGTGTCCGCAGAATGCATGTCCTGCGGATATGCCGCCTACGGATATAAACAAGAGGAGGAGAGTATGGCAGCGATTGTTGATAAGGCGGCAGAGGCAGCAAAAAAAGCGGCAGAGGCAGCGAAAAAGGCGGCAGAGGCGGCGAAAAAAGATCCCTTTGGAGCAGCAGCCACCGGGGTAAAAACCGTGGTCGGAGGGGTAACAGGCGTAGTACAAAAAGGGATAGGCGCTGCGGCAAACTTAAAGTGGGTCAAAGGAACCAAAGCGGCAACATCTGTAGATTTGTCAAACGCATTAGTTGGTATGCTTGGAGCACACACGGATATTGCCATTGATTCTGCCGCCAAACTGGCGGAGGGGATTTATAAAGGAAAGCCGGTGAATGATCTTAGCAAACTAGCATGGGAAGCTGCAAAAAAATCAGGAAAAAGCAGTGCGGACGATGTCGTTGACAAAGTGATGGCGGTTTTTAAATCGTATGATCCCGATTTCAGCAAACAAGACCTTAGTGAATTACCCGGTGCAATAAAACAAGGTGCAAGAGATCTTTTTAAGAAATAGCCAGGCGTGTACGAAGCACTATAGTAAGGATACGCAACGGTATTAGATAACATTGCATACCTCATGATAAACGTTGCGTACCTTAAATCATAATCACTATGAAAATATTTCTTACATTATTTGCCATTGTCAGCGCTGCCCACATTGCCGCCATTGTCCTTCAAAAAGAATGGGTAAGGCGCATAAGCAAAATCCTGATAATTCCGTTCCTGCTTGCCGCTTTTATAGCCGGAGGCGGCTTCGTGTCCGGCGGGTTATTTACAATACTCGCATTGGTATTTGGGTGGATAGGCGATATACTGCTTATCAGGAAAAAGAAAAGAAATGTTTTTAAACTGGGGATACTTTCGTTTTTATTGGGCCACCTGTGCTATATTGCTGCCTTTTTGGAGATACTTGGCTTTTTCTCCGTAAACGGAAGAACGGTTAATGCACCTACAATACTTTTATTTATACCTGTACTCATTATTGGGGGAATATTCGTTTTCGGCCTGATTAAACCTTTCAAAGAAATGAGGATTGTCATAATTATCTATATGCTTATTATAATGTCCCTGTGTCTTTGGGGTTTTGAAGTGTTTTTCTTCAATCCGAATGTTGCCGGCGCGCTTGTCTTCCTTGGCTGTTTATTATTCATAATATCAGACACTCTGCTGGCGTATTACGCATTCAGGAAATTAAAGCTATTTCCGGCGGTAATGGTAATGCTGACATACATAATGGCTCAGACAGAGATTGTCCTGGGCCTCTTGTGGATATAACGTATTATTGTGGGCCTTCCTGGACTTGAACCAGGGACCTACGGATTATGAGATCAAGAAACGCCCTTAACTTGATTTAACCTTACCTATCTTTATATGTCCTATAATCGAGTGATGTCAAGCAAGGTAAATAGAAAACCAATGAAGCAAACTCACATTTTTTCTACATTCTTTAGCAGCCCCGGATTTCGGGGCTGCATTGGTTCTCGGGCTCTGGTATCGACAGAGTATCTTCATTGAAAATGTACTTTTCCAGTATCTGAAAAACCCGTTTTACCCGTTCCAGCAGTTTTGTTTTGCCCTGCTTGTCTTTGTGGTTGTATCGCTTGGCAACGTTTCCGCCGGTTTTGTGGCCCATGAAGTATTCCTCGATGTCGCCAAGTTTTTCCGCATCCATGAGGGTTTTCCAGAAGTGGCGGCCTGAGTAGAAGGTGATGTTTTCCTGCTGGAGCATTTCGGGCGTGTATTTTGTAAAATCGGCCAGGGCTGCGTTTGCCCGCTCATAGGTTTTTGACATTATCTTGACCGTGTTTTCGGCCTTGAAAATCAGGTCGTTTTCGGTTTTGCCCGTTTTTTTGACGTAAGCCATGATTTTCCGGTAAACAAAGTTATGCAATGGGACAAGCCTGATCCCGTTTCGGGTTTTGCTTTCGGTAATGTTGACAAACCAAACGCCGTCGACATCGGTTAAATCTTTGACCCTCATTCGTTCAATTTCGCTGTTTCTCATGCCGGTGGTGTAAATAACCATGCACAGCAGATAATGAATCCGGTTTTTCCATGTCTCATTGAACACCCCTTTTAACGCGGATATTTCATAACAGCCCCTTAATTGCTCATCTCTAATTTTCAGCTTTGGTAGGCTTTTATATGGGTTGGTTTTAACATGGCCCTGGATAAGGAGGTGGTTAAAGATGTTTGATATGGTCAGCAGATATATTTTAATGGTCTGCGGTTTGACTCCCGGCCTGGTATTGGTCGGCGCTAACAGGTAGTTTTGGAACTTGGCAAGCAGCGGCACATCTATCTGTTCAAAGTCAGTTATGCCGTTTTTTCTCAGGTAGGGGATAAACTGCTTGGTAATAAAATTGTGATATGCCCCCCTTACTTTTTCGCTGATGGATTTTCCCCTGTCTATGTCGATTTGAAGGTATTTAGAGCCTTTGGCATAGTATTTTTTGAGTATGGAGTACATATCCCCATAGGGCTTTTTGACATTATCCCGGTTAAAATACTGGTTTAGTAGCCTGTCCCTGTTTTCGACGGCACATTGCTCGGCTGCGTCCTTGTTATTTGTGTGCGTACACCAGTTTGAATTTACAAGCTGCCCGTTGTTGAGGTATCGCACATAATAAACGATGCCAAGTTTTTTGTTTTTTACGGGCCGGAGATAGTATTTTTTCGGCTCCATTGGGTCGGCAAACTGGCTACTGAAAACCTCGATGGCTTTCATGGTGATTAGGGCTTTTTGATATTCCAGCTTGGCAATGCCGCGGTCTTGCACAGCAATATCCTTGCTCAGTATTAAAGGAGTCTCTGTCTCTGTGCTGTTATATCTCTCTGCTACCTCCGCCAAAGATACGATTCCCCTTTCTGGATTTAGGATTTCAATAATAGACGCAAGCACGTTCATAATAAGCTCAAAGGCTTGTTTTGGTTGGGTGCCATAATAATCCTTTGCGATCCGTGCGACTGACATAGCTTTTTGAAGGGCCTCGTAAATATAGTTTGTGTATTCCATTGCAGCTCCTTAAACTGCTCGATACTTGACCGAGCTGTAAGGGTCATTATACCCAGCCGGGGCCGCAAAGCCCACAAGCAGGCCGTCACGGATGGCGGCGTTTACAATACGGCGTTCCAAAGCTGACGGGCAATAAGCGCCGTTTTTTATACTGCCACTGATTATTTTTCGCTGGTCATGCGTCTTGACCATGACCATAACGGGCGTGTTTTCCGTTTTTGTTATTTCCACCACATAAACCGCCTTACCATATTTTACGGTCATAGCCATTGATCTCCACATACCCCTTCTCCTTTGCCGATTACCCGGCGTTATGTGATTATAGGGGGGCATGGCCCTCCGTCATGGTTCCCTATGCTCTAAGGGCTATCCGCGCCCCTCGAATATTCCCGTCCAAAACCCGGAGACTTGCGGCCTTGAATACTGCGGCTATAGCGGTCTGTTCCCTTGGTAAATAACCCAGGCGGTATATACCACGTCCGCCCTGAACACCTACCATAACGGTAACTGCGGCGGGATCTGCGGGATTGTCTGGCTCCGGTACTATAAAAGCCCGTACATCGGCGGGGTTGTATCCGGCAAGTCTCCTGAGGGCCTCTTGCCTAGTCCCATAGGACGTACCTTTCACGGCCAGTTCAAGACTGCCAGCTTTCACGATTGCCCATGCCCGCACGAAGGCGATGCTTCTATCGTTGCCCTTGGTAGCCAGGCGGTTGCCTAAGCTCATTACCTTGCTTTTTATCTCACGGTTTATCATAGTTATAACCCCCATTAAACTTTATACTTTAATAATACAATTAAAAAGTTTATACGTCAATAGGAAAAGCAACTTTTTTTATGTTTTTTTATCTTTTTTTCTTGCATTTATAAACTTTTTTAGATATATTTAAAATATGAGTATGACAGAAAAAATCCGTATTTTACTTGTAAAGCGGGGGAATATATCCGAAGCTGAATTAGCCCGGAAACTGGGAATAAGTACACAAAACCTGTATGGTAGGATGAAACGAGATAACTTCACAGATCAGGACTTAAAGCGGATTGCCGAGGTATTAGATTGCACGTTTAAGGCGGGTTTTGTCTTGAACGATACCGGGGAAGAAATATAACCATGCCCGAAGCATGGGACACAAGCCGGGAAAAAGCGCGGGAATTGCGTCTTGATCAATGGGGAACCCCAGAGGAAGTAAAGGCAATGGCCACGCCAAAACGCCGGGCAAGTGATCGGAGGGAAACAACCGCCATTCTGAAAGAGATTGCAGGGTATAGCCCATTTACAAGCAGATCGGGGCTTTCGGCCTGGTTGTCAAATCGCTCCATTGGTAAAATTGTAAGCCACGCCGCTGTTGCATCTTCCTTTTGTCCGGAAGCTCATTATCTCGCGGCGGCAAACATTGACGGGCTGTATTCAAACGCTATAGAACCCTGGGACTTTGAATTAAACCCTAACAAGGAAAATGACAGATTAAAAGCCCGGCGGTATCTATACGCGCCAATGGAATACGGCGGAAAAATTGCGGTCGTAAAAATAACCGTCAAAGAATATGATACAGCGCAAAATAAGCTGTATTCGATAGAAGCGGTAGATGTCGATTTAAGGGCATAAAAAAAGAGGCTGCTGGTCAATTGACGGTAGGGGGCATTGCCCTTGTCCGTCCCGCATGGCAGTCTCTTTCAGCGCCTCCGCGCTTACTTATAATATCGCGGCAAAACGCCGGATTGTCAAGTTTTATTTTATAGGTGGAAATAATGGCAGGGAAAAGGATTAACCCAGAGGCTCCGCTGACAGGCGCGGAAAAGCAAAAACGATACCGACAAAAAATAAAAGACGGGGAAGCCGCAGAAGAAGAAGCTGGCCTTGCAAAACTGGAAGCCCTTTGCCGGGAAGTATTGGTCGAGTACATCGATGGGCTGGATCGTGGTGAATTCTTTACCGTGTACGATAGGCTTTCCAACCCTGAGAATTATGTAAAGCGCTTTGTCTCCCTGGAAGAACTGTCTGAATTGTCCGGCATTGACGTTAAAGATCTTAAAAAACTGGAAAAACAAGGCGTTATATCACCTGTTGATCCGAGCAATTATGCAGCATAATATCCGGCGGTAACGAAGTAATGTCCTCTCTATACTACTATACAACGGTATAGTAGTATTACTCATGGCCGGAAAAAAAACTATCTGGGATTTAGCCCTTGAGCTGACGGGTGATACAAGTAAAGCAAGTGTCGCCCTTCAAAATGTACAGAAACAAATTCAGGCTGTACGCGCCGCCTCAAATAAATTTAATGCGGATTTTGCAGCCTTTGCTTCTAATGCAGGGAAATTGGCGGCTGGTGCTGCCGCTGTTGCAACCGGTGCGACAGCGGCCCTGGTTGCCGGTACAAAAAGCGTTGCTGAGGCGGGGAATGAAGCGTACAGAGCATCACAACGTATCGGCATGGGTGCAGAGTCTTTTCAGGCTTTGCACTTTGCTTTGGGACAGGGTTTCACGGACGCATCGGAGCTAAATACAGCCCTGGAAAAGTTTAACATAATTACAAAACAAGCAGCGGCAGGCAATGAAGCCATGCAAAAGCAGCTTGATGCTGTAGGGATGAGCGCAAAAGATTTGGTTGCTATGGGGCCGGAAAAAGCTTTTCTACATATAGCGGATGTATTAAAAAGCCTCCCGGACACAGCGGATCAAGCCCGCCTTGCAATGACACTATTTGGCAAACAATCCGGGCAAACTATGGCGGCGGCCTTGGGTGTTGGAAGTGAAGCTATAGAGGCGCTCATGGCGGAAGGGCGGAAATACGGAAATTACATAAGTGACGATATGGCGGCTGCTTCCAATGATTATTTGACGCAAATGGGAAATATAAAAACGGCTATGTCTGGATTAAAAACGCAATTCTTTGGGGCATCAGTTATTCCAATGACAGGGGCGTTTGTAACACTTTCAGAGGCCATAGCTGCAAATGGCCCACTTGCACAAGACTTGGGAAAAAAACTCGGCGAATTTGTGACTAAGGCCATCCAAAAACTCCCGGAAATTATTGCTTATCTCAAAGAGTTTGGGGAAAAAGTTTGGGAAAACATTACCAGGGTTAAAGACTTTGTAGGCGGTTGGAAAAATCTTGCCGTTGGTATAGGGGTATTGGTTTCACTAAAAACGGCACTGTCCGGCGTTCAGGCGGCATTGTCCGGTGCAAAACTGGCAAAAGAGGCGTTCACCTTAGCCTTGAAAACAGGGCAAGCCGTTGTTGGAGGGGTAAAGACGGCATACGGCCTTTTAACGGGAAGTATGTCTGTTATGAAAGCCGCGTCAGAGGGAAACAAGCTGGCCCTGCTCATGCTTAATGCTCAAATGGTAAAAGCAAAAGTAATAGCCATAGCAAACAAAACGGCAATGATAGCTATGGCGGCAGCTCAAAAGGTCGCAGCAGCCGCGCAATGGCTGTTAAATGCGGCCATGTCTGCCAATCCCATAGGTTTAATCATTGCCGGCATAACGGCGCTTATAGCCATAATTGTTTTGTTGGTCAAAAATTGGGATACGGTAAAAGAAGCAGCCCTGAAAACCTGGGACGCGATATTAGGGGCGGTCATAAAAGCCGGGGAGTCCATAAAAAATGTTTTCCTTGGCGTGATCGAATGGGTAAAATCGAATTGGCAATCAATAGTGGCCTTTATAATAAATCCATTTGCCGGGGCGTTTAAGTATCTGTATGACAATTTTGAAGGATTTAGAAATATCGTCAATAATGTTGTAGGTGCTATTGTTGGCTTCTTTCTCGCAGGGTTTGACGCTATAAAGCAAAAACTTACCGCGTTTGTTGAATTCTTCACAAGTAAATTTGCCTCCATTAAAGATTTCTTTGGCGGCGTTGGAAGTAAAGTCGGCGGTGCGTTTGAAAAGATAAAATCAATTCTTCCTGGCCATGCAGAGGGTGGCATATTTACCCATAGACATATAGCGGAAATTGCAGAGCGCGGAGCTGAGGCCATTATCCCTCTGAATAAAAGTCCCGGCGGATTTGATATCTGGAAGCGGGCAGGGGAGATGGGCGGATATTTACAACAGGCTCAGACGGCAACGACCAGGGCTGGAATGTCGCAGCCCCGAACTTCCCCGGTTATGCGGGCAGCTTCCCAAAAAATGTCCGGTGGGGATAGCCCGTTCACTATGACTGCCACTTTCAACATAACCGTCAATGGCGGCGGCTCAGACAAGGAAACTGTAGAAAATATCCGTAAAGGTGTTGGTCAGGCGGCCGATGACTTCAAAGAAAAGTGGATACGGACGTTTGAAGAATTCAATAGGGATAACCGCCGCGTTTCATTTGCTTAATTTTTGAACAGGTTATTTTCCACTTGCCGGATAAATTCATCTTGAAACTTTTCCATTGCCACATCTGCAACGGGCTTATTCACCTGATCATTGGCGTTAAAAATCCCAGCAACCGATGGGGAGTGATAACGCCGTAAAATACTTGCGTTGTTTCTGTCCCTCTTATAAAACCGTGTATGTGTTTGACCTCTTTGCAGTTTCCCTGCAAGAATCCGGCTATGATTAAATTTTCGGCCCTTTATAACTTCAACGGTTCCCGGTACTAATGCGCGACCGTCCGATTTTGGTAATTTCCCATGTTTCACACCCTTAAGGTCTGTAAATTCCGGCATAACCCTATCGGTAAACATCCCAACGGTATCGCCCATCCAGCGGGTTTCAATACCACTTCCGGCAACTCCGGCTGGCATGGTGTACTGGTCTGCAATCTGTCTTTTTGTTTCTGCTTTTGCCTTTTCTATGGCCTTCTTTGCAGCCCGTTTAAATGCTTTGTCAAAAATGTCGTCGGGTATTTTTGCGCCAGATTTCAATAACGCTGGAAGTTTGGAATCGTCAATTTTTAGAGTGAGCATACCATGAGTATAACAAAGACAGGCTATTCCTTTAAGCCCAGGCTTTGCAGATAAGCATCCGTTATAGAAATGTTGCTATGGCCCAAAAGGTTTTTAATCCTTACTATGTCCTTGTCTTTTTTATATTCGCTCATGGTAAAATAATGCCGAAAATCATGGGCTGAAAATACTGTCCGTATTATTCCCGCCTGGTAGAGTTTCCTCATGTGCTTATTTATGCGTGTTTCCAGGGCGGCGGCATTTACAACGGTTCTCTGCCTTGTCTCCCATGTAAACGGCCGCTTCATGTCCAAGCCTGCGTCTTTGATTGCAGCCAGAGCTTCCCTCGGCAACATGATCCCCCTCAGCTCTGCGCCCTTGCTTCCCCCGTTGTATTTTCCGCCTTGTTTTCTTTCCAGGGTAGGGAGTGCCCCGATCCTCAGTCCACGGCTTGCCATTATGATAATTATTGCTTTTTCTACCGGTGGCATATTGTCAATAATCGCCTGGTATTCTTCCGGCGTTGGAATGTTTACATCCTTGACGTTCTTCTTTGGCGGTCGCTGTTTGGTTCCCCTGACGGGGTTTTTAACTTTGCCGGTGTTTCTTTCAAGGAATGAATAAAGCGCCGATATTGCCGCAATGTCGCGCCGGATTGTGGACGGGCTTTTTTGGGTTTCGGCTTTCATGTAATAAATATATCTATCCGCATCGGCCGGAGTTGCTATCAAAGGATTTAACCCTTGCCTGTTTTCCCCCTGCCGGATTGCCCAGGATTCAAAATCCGCTATGGCTTTGGCATAAGCCCGTCTGGTGTGTTCGCTGCGGGTATAATTCAAGAATGTAAAAACCTCATTTTGCCAATCAATACCGGCAATGTCGATGTGCTTACTCATTGCATCGGCGCGGCGCTGGTTTTTTGCATCCCGGAGGGCTTGCAGTATAATGTCCGGTGTCCAGGTTGCCGGATTGTCTATGTCCGTAAATTCGGCCAGCTCTGCGGCTATGGCTGTCAGGGTTTCCCTATCGGTGGTCATGTTTATTAATGCGTTCATTACATCGTTCCCTTTGTCTTTCATGTCGTTATAATCGGCCTTTTTTCAAGGTTTGATAAGATAAGATTATCATACCTCCGGGGCTTCGTCAAGTGTTTTGTAAGAAATCATGAAAAAAACCATGATAATAAAGCGCCCTACAGTCGGTTTAATGAAAAAACAATGGCTGGAAATATCACATCAAAAAGCGCTTATTGTAGGGCTTCCTGTTTTGTTTTGACTAACTGTAATCTATGGGCTATAAATGCGGTATAAAGGCAGAATACTCAGGCAAAAGGAAAATCACCGAATTTTTTTATATTTGTCGGTCTTTTGGCTTTCCTGCACAAAAAAGGTACTTCCAAGAGGGGTTACGCTGCGGGTAAGGCATCACCCCAAGCCCGCTCTAGTTACGAGATTTTTTTCATGGTTTCGGCTCCAAAGTTACCGTTACTACTCCATTTCTCAATGTTCACCATCCGCTTGTTTCCCAGCCCTCTTTTATTGCTTTGACAATGCTTTCATTTTTACCGCAGCTTGGACAAAGCTCATGATACTTCCCGGCATTGTCTTTAATCGTTATACACCCCGCAGCTTTTTTGCTGTCAACGGCCGCCTGAAAACTGTCAAAAGTCTGTTTGCTGAACACCCCACAATGAGCGCATTTAATCGCATAGCGTCCGGCGCTGGTTTTTTTTATCATGTGTCCTACTCTCCATCAATAATTTTGTCAAAAAGGTCCATAAGTATATTGTTTACCTCTTTTACCACCGGAAGATTCGTGGCTGTCTCTATAGGGTTTTCCTTGAATGGCGAAGTCTCCGAAGTGTTCCAGGAAAACGCCTCTGCTCCCGCAAGCACCAATCGGACGGCCCAGGCTTCTATTGCCGCTTCCATTTTGTCCCTCATCTTATTATTGTTTGCGTATGTCAGTATCTTTGGAAATTCACGGATTTTATCACTCATACCTAGTTTACCCCTTCCGCTTTTAGGCGAAATTGTTAATTAAGCCCCGCCATACGGCACGGCAATGAATCCAAAACTGCGAAAACGATGCGAAACGAACCCCCTTATAGGGGGTTTCGTATTTTCGCATTTATCGCACAGTAACGAAATCGCATTTTCGCAGAATTCGTATTTTCGCAATCATCAGCTTAAATCCTTCTTTGGCTTGCCGAGACATATAAAACCCGTTTCACTGTATAACAATCCGCGCTCCTCCATACTCAAAATAGCCTTGTCAAAAGCGTCTTTTTTCATGGCGAATCGTTTTTTTAGCGTTTCCAACAGATCCCCGGCTGTCATGTTATGCCCTTCAATGCTGCGTAAGGTTTCAAGGATTCGTTCTTGATTTTTTCCCAATCCCGTATCGCCAACTGGCGCTATATAATCGTCGATGGTATCCAGCACAGCTGAAGTCTCAATTTCCCCTGACTCATTGAGCAGATAACCTCCATTATCCGCTATGAGTTTTACACCCCGCGCCTTAAACGCCATTGGCGGTAGTAACTCTGATTCCTTGCTTTTTGTATTCGTAAAAATGATGTTACAGTCTGATGTTTTTTCTACACGGAATTCACTATCGACAGCGGCGTGGATCAAGGAAGCTCCCCGCGCCCGGCTTTTTTCCCTGTGCCCGGTGTGATGAATAATTACTATTGCCAGCCCCGGAAATTTTGCCCTTATTGCATCTAATTTCGCCAGTCCATCTGCCGCTGCGCTGGTATCGGAATCATCACCGGTTAGGGCGCGGCTCCATGTGTCGATAACCGCTAAAACTGGCGGTTCGGTTTCATTGTCAATGGCATCTTCAAGAGCGGCGGTCAATATATTGGCCTGGTCTAAAAGATTAACAGCTCCGGTATATCGGTATATGGGCGCTTCGGTGATGTTAACATTGTTTTCCTGAGACCATGCCCGAAAACGTCGAATAATCCCAGCGCTTCCTTCGGCCGCGATGTAAAAAATCGCCCCTTTCTTTACAGTATGTCCGTAAAAATCGCGTCCGGTGGCAATACAGGCGGCAATACATATTGCTAAAAAAGATTTGAATGTTCCACTGTCGCCGAAAATCATACACAGTGATCCGGTTTCAATAACGCCGGAAACAACCCATAAAATTGACTCAATAACAGCGTTTCCAATTTTTTCAAAATGCGGACGCTTTTTTTCAAGTTCAAGGGATTCTTTTAGTAGCTCGCCAAGTTCCCCAGTGGTAATATCAAATCCGTATTTTTTAGCGTGTTTTTTAAGCGGGCCGAGAGGAAGAGTTTTCAACTCCGTTTCCGAAAATCCAAGTAAGCAATCAGTCAGCGCCACAACAGTGGTTTTTTCTTCAATGGCCTTAGTTAGTTCTTGCCGTGTCATGATGCCGCCCTTGCCATGTTAGAAGCCCAGGCATGGTTGACAACGGTTTCTGTGTCGGTATCATTGCCGAAAGTGTCAGGGCGTGATTTTACGAAATCCAAGACTTCACCTAACCCATGACCGAAATATGCCGCCCTCCAAGCGAATTTCTTTTGAGCGTCATTGTGCCCAGCACTTTCCGCAAGTACCCGGTCAAGAATTTTTTCAAGGCCAGGTTTGTTTTTCCCCTGGTAACGTACCGGCTGCGGTACTGGTTTAGGCTGCGGGTTTATCAATTCAACGAGAAACGGTGGCAGTTCCGGTGCATCCATAGGGTTGCCTCGGATGGCATAAACACCGTTAGGCTTTTCACCTAAAGAAAGCCCGCTGTTCAAATATTTAATTTCAAGGTTATGCTCCTCATAAGTTAGGTTAGTGGTTTTGCATTGCCCTGAAAACTTAAAAAGTAGATGCCAACCGCCGGACGGCGTTTCTGTGTAGCATGGAAAACTATGCGGTATATCGCGTAAATAATAAGGTAATCGCTCAGGGGGTTTCCCGGCCAAATTTCGCATAATCTCATAAAACCCGATAAGACCGTCTTTGCAGTCTGCATGATTGCGGTCAATGTCGAAACCAATAAAACCGGAAAGTCCAGGCAAATAGAAAAATCTTTTGTAGTCTTGCGCTTGCCATTTTAATAGCTGGTCAATGTCATTGGTAAAATTCTTTTGATATTCACCAACCCATTTGAAAACCGGTACAGGTTTACCGTTTTTTTCGACACTCGGCATAAAACGAAAACCGAGTTTTGCCATGAACAAAACCGCTTCAAAACTAATTAGGCGGGGCATGGGAAAAATCGCCTCTCTCTGTTCCCTGGTCAGGCGGTACAGGTCGGCAGCCATACGCTCGGCGTGATACCGAGAAATATTGCCGTCATATTCAATAATTGCTGCCCGCTCGGATACAATTTCAATGATGTTTTCATTCACTATAGCCATCATGTCCTCGCTGTATTCTTGGCATTAGCGAAATCGTTTTTTCAATTCTGTAAGAAAGATGGCCGTCTCTGATTGTTATAATCAGTGAGACGCCGCCATGATCAATGTCTTTGATTTCGTTTTCAAGCATTTGAACAACAGAAACAGGAACGTTGCCATCGAGTGTTAAATCTGCTATGATAGGTTTGTCTGCGTCCCTGCCCCGGATAAGTTTGCCGCTTACGGGGCCTTTTTTTTCAGGCATTGGCAGCCCCCTCGTAGTCGGCAGCCTGCCGGCCTTGGAAAATGAAGTTTTCCAAATCCTCTTGTCGAAAATAAACCCGGCCACCATTTGGCTTGTAGCAGGAAATTTTTCCCTGGCATTTTAGTTTGTAAAGATAAAACTGCGATAGGCCAAGAAATTCTGCTGCGGCCTTTACTGAATAAATTTTCTTTTGCGGGTCCATATAACCTCCCTAATAGCGTTTAACTGCATAAAATGTCTTTTAACTTTTTAAGCAGTGTTAGGGAAAGGTTATCAATGACTTTGTTTTTGTGATAAACCTAGTGAGTGCTATTTCGGGGTTGTTTTGGGGTTTTAGGAAAAAAAACTGTTTTTAGCTTCTCCCATTCGTCTGGTGGAGTATTTTTTGTACAATTTCTCAATGTGTTGTCTGCTGGTTTTTTATCGTTCATTAAGATAAAACGTTTAATCATTTTATAGTCAGTGCATCCCGCTTGTTTAAAAACAAGCCCCACACACCCTTTATCACATTTGAAATTAAACTTTTCATCATCTGTAAATTCTATAATTCCCTTGCTTAAACCAATTTTTACCGCGTTATGAGCAATTGGGAAATCATTTTTTAGTACATCCATGAAATAATGATTTTCTGCTTTTTTATCTTTTTCAAGACAGTAAGTGTAAAATTTATTAATAACCTTTTCCAATTTTTTATCTTGCCTTTCTCCAATTCCAATAAATTTTGCAAAAAGCTCATCAAGATTTTTTCTTAATTCTTTATATTTAGACATTTCTTTATTGTAGGAGATGTGTTCAAATTCACCATTCCCTACAAGGTAAATATTTTGACAAAGAATATATGTTATTCTATTCAAACACCACACGTACAAATCATAATAATCACGGGTTGTTGGTGGTCTTTCTAAAAGATTTCCGGCTGTTTCGAAAAGTTCTTTATATTGCCCAGAATAAATTTTTGCCATTCTGTCTAACGCTTCCTCAGGATTACTGAGGTCTTTCTCAATTATTCTTTTATCATTATACATAGAGTTCCCTCCTTAATAATTTTCTCACTTTCTTTTCTCACTCCTCCGTAGGTTTCGCGCCGCAACCGCCCCGGAGGTGTTATTTTACATCCGGGGTGATACGGCGCTTTCTAAGGCCTTTCTCGTGCGTCCTGGAAGATTTTATATTGCCTCCCGATCTATTACATCTTTCAAAGCTTCAAGTCCTAAAGACAATGCTTTATGTGCCTCTGCACTTGTCTTTGCTATCTTTATAAGCTGCTCCAATAAGGCAAGAGCGTCACTGCGGTTCCCGATCCGAGGCAATTCTTGGGTTTCCATGCTATGCCCCCTTCCTGAACTGCAATATATTCCCAAATACCTCCGCTCCAACCTTGCCAACTTCTTCGAGGTTTTCTTCCGTGATATGGTCAGCGTATTCTTTAAATACTGCTTTGGTTTTATGCCCGGTAAACCGGGTTAGTTTTTCAGCTTCCATTCGATCGGCCATCCTAGCTGACCAAAAATGGCGCCAAGAATGAAAAACAATACCCCGTGACTTGGCGTCTATTCCTATGCCCTGTAAGGCATCATGCAAACCGTTCACTAAAACGCTGCTATCTATCGGTTTGTCTGCCAGGTTGCCATAGAAAATAAACCCCTCTGGCCCATACGGATTTTCACGGGCAAGTTCAAGCAGTTCCGCCCTAACTTCCGGCTGTAAAGGAACCCGTCTTGTTTCACCGTTCTTTGGGGTCTTCAAACCGTCATAGATGCCCCATGAGTGCCGGACGTTCAAAGCCCGTTCTTCAATATCCTCTTGTCTGAGAGCCAAGACTTCCCCGCTTCTCATGCCGGTAGTACAGGCCAGAAGGGAAGCGATACAGGCTCGCTTATCTTTCCATTCGGACCTAAAAACCGCAGCCGCTTCCTTTGGTGTTAATACACCCCGTTTTTCAGGTGTAGCGGAAAAACGTACAAGCCCGGCGGTCGGATCTGCTGGAATAATCCCTTCCCGAAAAGCCCATGACAGAGCTGTAGTTCCGACTATCAGGATTTTATTGATGTAAGAAGCAGATAATTTTTCTGCGAAATGCCCTTTGTAGTCTTTCGGTTTTTCTCTCTTTTCACTGAGAAACAAGGAAAACTTTTTAAGGTCTGCCCTGGTTATGGAATTAAGAAGACGCCCTGAAAAATACCCGTCATAAAATAGGTGGACACAATTTAAAGACTCATAACAATGGCGCTTGCCTATGCTATGCCTATGAGCCAATTTTTCCCGGACGTATGGGGACGCTGCATAATCCCAAAACTCTTCAAGATATTCCGTAAACAGAATCGCCCCATTGCCGGATTTTACTGCGGCAATGTCGATCAACTCACGGTCTTTCAATGTTTGGACAATTCGCAAAGCATCGTCTGAATTAAGTTCTGACCTCCTTATGACTCTTAAAATGTTTTCAATCCCCGCAGCTGCTTCCAGTGTCCGGGGTTCCCGTACTCTGCCGGTTGGTATTCCGGTTTTAAGCCACTCCGCAATTTTCAGCAGAGCTTCATCCCGGTTATTCGTTCCGGTTGATCGGGCGGTAAGCTTCATTCCTGTTTGCGGGTCTATAAGCTCCGCATAGAAAGTTCCGTTGCGTCTTGTGTGTAAATAATACCGGCGCATTTTTACTCCTCTGAAAAAGTTTTCTACACTTTTTCTCATTGGTGTTGGAGTTAAGGCGCCGGTTCTTCCGGTAGTCTTAAACTATTTCTTTACCCTGTAAAGAATTACAATCTGGGCCTTCCTGGACTTGAACCAGGGACCTACGGATTATGAGTCCGCAGCTCTAACCAACTGAGCTAAAGGCCCGAATAACTGTAACCATTTTAATATAAATGATATATTATATTCAAGTCCGATAATATAATGAGGTGTTTTATGGACAAAAAAGCCGTCAGACTGCTTATTGTTGCGTTTTTTCTTGCTGTAGGTGTATCAGGCGCCCTAATCGCTGAAACTTTTGAGTATAAATTCGCAACAGGCAATAAATACCGCATAATATCTGTAGTAGACGAAGATGTTTACATTGACCGTGTTTTTTACAGCAGGGTCAAGATTCTTAACAGGGTAACTGTAGAAATAACAGACGGCGAAGGCGCGATCGCCCAGCATGACGCTGTTTTTACAACTTCTGAACAATCCGTAGAAGGGGACAGGACATTTCAGCTAAGCAAAGAATATACTTCCACTTTTGGCAGGGACAGGCTTGGTTACATTACCATTAAACCTGAGTACTATATGCCGGTGGTCCGTAATGTTCCGGTGTTTCCGGACAGGGATATAAAAGAAGGAGAAAGCTGGACTGCTGCAGGATACGAAATGCATGATTTCAGGGAATCGTTTGGCATAGTAGAGCCGTACCGCATACCCTTTGAAGCCCACTATGTTTTTCTGGGTTACCGGGAATGGAAGGGCCAGAGTTATCCTGTTTTTTCCGTATCATACAGAATATTTTACGAACCGCCGCCGGTAACCGGGAAAATCTGGCCGAGGCGTATCATGGCGGCGTCCGATCAACTGATATACTGGGATTTGGAAACAGGACAAGCGGTGGCTTATGACGAAAGTTTCAGGATGATTTTTGAGCTTTCAGACGGCAGGACTGTTGAATACAGGGGCAGGGCGGAAGCCGAAGTTATCGAAGCTGAAATAATGAAAAAAGAAGATATTGCACAGGATATTGCCGATGAACTCGAGCGGCTTGGAATTACTGATGCATCTGTGCGTATTGATGAAGAAGGAATTACAATCAATCTGGAAAACATTCAATTCCTGCCTAATTCAGCGATTCTTCAGGAAGGCGAAAAGGCCAAGCTTGATAAAATCGGCGAAATTCTAAAGAAGTTTTCCGACCGGGACATACTTGTCAGCGGCCATACCGCCCTGGCAGGCACTGCGGCGGCACGGTTACAAACATCCAAAGACAGAGCCGGTGCTGTGGCTAATTATCTTGTCTCCAAAGGGGTACGGAATTCTTCACAGGTGGTTGTACGCGGTTACGGAGCGGAACGGCCCCTTGCGGATAATAATACTGCGGAAGGAATGGCAAAGAACCGCCGGGTAGAGATAACCTTACTGGAGAATTAATGTCCGGTACACGGAATGAACAATTTGGACAAGCGGCTTTATTTATGTGCAGACCTCGGTACCAGTTCGCTTAAAGCTGCATTAATAGACAGTGTCGGCAGTCTCCGTGGGTTTGCGCGCGTTTATTATGCATGTCAGGAATCGGCAGCTTCATGGTTTGATGCATTTTTTAGCGCTGTAGATAAACTGGGAACATCTCGTACTGCGCTTGTGCCGGTATCGGCAATTGTTATTTCCGGTAATGGGCCTACGCTTGTGCCAGTTGCCGGGAACAACCCGGAAACATCTGAATCATTGCGGCCAATGTATTGGCACGATCCGGTTCCGGCAATAAAAGACGAATCTCCTTTAAGCGAAGAAATCCCCTCGCTTTTTTTATTTAAAGTAAAGGCATATATAAGGAACAATGAAAAAGATCTGTCCGGCATACAATACCTTTTTTCACCCCAGGAATGGCTTTCCTGGAAACTGGGCGCCCGTCCGGTAACGGTAATACCGCATCAAGGGTATGTTCCTTATTATTGGGATGATGAGCAATGTAAAAAGTTGTCGATAAATCAGGAATGGTTTCCTCCTTTTGTAAAAATGGGAGATACTATCGGAGAATTATGCTCAAATATGATGTGCGGACATACTTCTTTGCTGAAACCGGGAACTCCTATTGTTGCGGGGGCGGCGGATTTTATTATGGCGCTTATAGGAACCGGTACCCTTAAACCCGGAATGGCCTGCGACAGAACAGGCAGTTCCGAAGGGATCAACCTGTGCGTAGATTCTGTTCCCGGTCTTTTACAGGGAACCGTGCGGGTACTTCCCCATGCTGTTCCGGAGCTCTGGAATCTGGGTGCAATAATTCCCAGGTCGGGCAGTTTGTTTGATGAATACCGTTCTGCCGGCTATCAGGAAGAAAAAACCCATAGTGAACTGGTACAGGAAATACTTGCCAATCAATCACATCCGGGAAGGAGCGTACTGGAAACTATGGCGCATAATTTTATTAACGCTGTATCCGCTATAGAAAAACTTGTTCCTCCAATCAAAGAGCTGACACTTTCCGGCGGACAGTGCGCCGATCATTTGTGGAACCAATACAAGGCACATATCAGCGGACGGATACTTAAAGTGCCGGAAATAATCCATGCTGAACTGGCAGGGAATGCGGTCTTGTGTGAAGCGGCATTTTCGGGCGAAAGTATACAGGAAACAGCCGAAAAGATGATTCGGATTAAAGAGGTTTTTTCGCCTTAAAGATGCAAAGAGCAGTTAGCAAAGAACAAAGAGTATCAGCTGCTGCTATGCGTGTGCCTATTATTTGTTTAAATATTTTTAAATTTTCATTTTATCATTATTTAAAATAATAAAACCATATACATATCTTCTTCAATTCGAGAAAGTATTAATGCATTCTCAATATATAATATTTCTTTCATAAACATATTATTATATCATAATAATAAAAAAGTCAATTTATTTCTTGCCAAAACTTTCACCTAACGTTCAATAAACGAATTTCGCTATAGTTCCTTTATCCGCATATAAAACGAATTTCGCCTTAAAACCATTATCCGGACATAAGGCATAACACGAATAAAAGCGAATGATATACATAACAATTCGTGTATTAATATATAATGGGTTTAAAATCTTGCACAGCAATAAAATATACTCTTAAAGCATAGGGGTAAAAAATGAGCACAAAAAAAACAAAGGCCCCGGCATCGACAATGTCCACACCGGCAGGAAAACGGCCAAAGCAACCGAACAAATCGAGGTAGATGGTAACAGCAAGCGGAGAAAATGATTTATTGGGGAAGAGTTCTCGCAGAGAACGCCAAGTCTCCAAGATCGCAAAGATGGAAAGAAATTTTTAATTCATCTTTGCGTCCTTTGCGTTCTTCTATAAAAAGTCAACCACCGGACAATTCCCTAGCCAACTTTTTTTCTTTTTTCTCTGGCAATGCCAGGTGTTTTCTCTCTTGTACCCCCAATCTTTGGTGTTATGGGTTTTTCTTGATGCTCTATCAGAGCATTTGTCGCTAACCCAACTGAATTGCTCATCGCCTCAGCTTTTTTCATGAGTTTTTGGTCAACCATTTTTCCTATGTCAAATTCAGCATCTTCACTCAACATGTGCCATATCATCGTAGCAACCTTCCTCGCCGTCGCAATGATTACCTTACCAGGAATCTTGTTCTTCCTCATCGCTTCATACCGCTGCATCAGCCGCAAGGAACTGGTCTTGTCCTTCATCCTCCTCAACCCCATCACCACCTGTACCAGCGCTGTCCTCAATTCCTTAGGACCTCGCTTCGTTATCTTCCCATGATGAATCGTCTCATTTGAATTCTGCACCCAGGGTGCCAGCCCGGCATAGGCACAGTATTTCTTCGCGCTGGAAAATCGTTTGATATCGTCGGTATACGCCCGAATCGTCCACGCGCCTATCTCCCCGCATCCGGGTATGCTCATCAATAACTCAACCATCCGATCCCCAGCCGTCAAAGCTCTCAGCTGTTCCTCTATCCCCTTGACGTTTTCTTCAAGCCGTTCTATCGTTTCAAACAGTGGCTGGGCTACGAGCCCGTTTTTCCACTGGTTGAGGGCGTTAAGCACCTGCTTGCGCCCTCTT
>WRIX01000030.1 GCA_009782495.1 Treponema sp. | reverse complement strand
AGTTTAAATCCGGATGAGTTTCCCTTTACTTCATAACTAACGTGATCAAAAACATGAAACTCAAACTCCGGCCCGATACGAAACTCGTCGGCAATACCTGTTCCGCGCAAATACTCTTCCGCATGGATTGCAACATTGCGTGGGTCCTGGTCGAAGCGTTTGTTGTCGGGCAGTTCGATCACATAAACATCACCAATCATCTGGAGTGTGGGGATCTCTGCAAAGGGATCGATGTGGGCGCTTTCCAGGTCGGGAATAAAAACCATGTCGCTTTTTTCCACCTGGGCAAAACCGTAATTGGAGCCGTCAAAGCCAACGCCGCTCTTAAGCGTATCTTCGGTAAGCCTGTCGATGGGCATGGTAAGATGACGGCATCGGCCGTTCAGGTCGATCATCAAAAAGTCGGCCATTTTAACCGCGTTTTTTTCGCAGAGTTTTTTTATTTCGCTCAGTGATACTGACATTTTATATCTCCTGTGGTTTTTCAAAACTTCAGTCTTGAAAAAGCTTCCTTAGATTTAACCTTTAATCTTTTTTATAAACATTTTCAAAACATCGTCCATGTCCGGATGGCCGATTTCCTGCAGGCTGTATTCCACCCGTGTATTGGGTTTAGCGATTTTGATTACACGTCCCAGGTCGATGGGTGTTGCAATGACAACGGAATCGCAGTCGGTCTTTTCTATGGTGGCGGAGAGGTCTTTCATTTGCTGCTCGCCGTAACCCATTGCCGGAAGGAGGCAGCCGATATTGGGGTAAATGCGGAAGGTGTCGGCCAGCTTACCTACGACAAATGGCCGCGGGTCGATTATTTCGGCGGCGCCGAAACGGCGTGCCGCTACAATACCGGCACCAAGTTTCATCTCGCCGTGGGTAAGTGTCGGGCCGTCTTCGACAACAAGGACGCGCTTGCCTCTGATAAGCTCCGGTTTATCCACGCTGATGGTGGAGGCAGCTTCTACGACAACGGCCTTGGGGTTTGCCTTTTCTATATTATCCCTGACGGTTTGTATGCCGTCAAAATCGGCGCTGTCGATTTTGTTGATCACCACGACATCGGCCAAACGCAGGGTTACCTCGCCGGGATAATAGGAAAGCTCATGTCCCGGCCTGTGCGGATCGACAACGGCGACCATGAGGTCGGGGCGGTAAAACGGGAAGTCGTTATTGCCGCCGTCCCATAAAATTACATCGCAGCCGTTAGGGTCGGTTTCCGCCGCACGGATTATCGCTTCGTAATCAACTCCGGCGTAGATAACATTTCCGCGGGCGATGTGCGGTTCGTACTCTTCCATTTCTTCTATGGTACAGTTATGTTTTGCAAGATCATCAATTGTTGCAAAGCGCTGCACTTTCTGGGCTTCGAGGTCGCCGTAGGGCATGGGATGGCGGATGGCGATTACCTTCAGGTTATGGGCCATGAGTATCTCGGCAACACGGCGCGAAGTCTGGCTTTTGCCGCAGCCCGTGCGTACCGCACCAACGGCAATCACCGGCTTGGTGCTTTTGATCATCGTGTTTTTATAGCCCAGAAGGGTAAAATCCGCACCGGCCGCATTAACCTTTGCGCCGATACCCATTACCGTTGCGTAGGGGACATCGCTGTACGAAAAAACACATTCGTCAGCATCAAGTTCCTTAATCAGCTTTTCCAGATCGCTCTGATCGTATATGGGAATGCCGTTGGGGTAGAGGTTTCCGGCAAGGGCCGCCGGATATTTACGGCCTGCTATGTCGGGGATTTGAGCGGCGGTAAACGCCACTACGTTGTAAGCTGAATTGCCGCGGTAAAAGGTATTAAAGTTATGGAAATCCCGTCCTGCCGCTCCGATGATAATTACTTTGCGTTGTGTCATGTGTTTCTCCCTGCTTAAAACTATAGCATTTTTCCTGCGATACAAGCAACAAGCGCAATATTGCCTTATTGTAGGCAGGGGATGGTTTTCAAATCCCTAAAAAGTAGTATATTGGAGGCAGGAAACACCTATGGCAGAAGTACAAACACTACCAGATTATCCCAGAGGGCTTGATTTTCAACAAGTTTGGGCAGCATTAATGGAAGATAGGGAACGGTTAAAGGAAACTGAGCGGATTTTAAGAGAAAATGCCGAACAGTTTGCTCAGCAGCAAAAAGAAACAGATCGGATTGTAAAAGAAAACGCCAAACAACAGGAAGAAACCAAACGGCAACAGGAAGAAACCGCCCGTCAAATGAAGGAAACCGATAAGCAATTAGGGAAACTCGGTAACCGTTTTGGTGATGTTATCGAATATAAATATGCAGATTTACACAATGACAAGCGTACATTTTTAGGTGCTGTTGCAGGGGTGGTAATATCTGACAATGTAAGGGACTATGTCTTAAAACAAGGCTTTTTTGTCATTGAGCCATCAAGAGGGGAACCTTCGCCGCTTTGCGGCTCGGTTGAGTATACCGGAGAAACGTTTACTATTATTCCGCCAAGCGGAGATCCTAAAGAATGGTAAAGTAACGGGAAAATGAAAAAGTTTTTTACAGCGTCAACTTTTGTCATTGTTTTACTATCATCTGTATTGCTTTTAGGGGCAAAAGGCTGTGATGCGGATATCAGAGCTGACCTTATTGCAAATTTACCGGAATTAAACAGCATTGCAGATAAATTTGAAATTGAAGAAACAGATAACAGTATTATTCTGACAACTAATGACAGTCTGACTTTTCAGGAAGCGGTAAACACATTAAAAAATAAAACGGAAATGAACATTCCCATATCTTTTTATGGCACAGTGTGGGGTGTATACAAAAGCGAGATTCATGTATTTGAGGGAGCAGAGCCTTACAAGGGAATAATTTACATTTTGGGAGGCTGGTGGCGTGCAATAGAATATGACGCTGTTTCGGCAGTGGACAGCGGCGATCCGGACGCAATTGTTTATGTTACGGAATACGCATATTGTAATGATACTGTATTTGAGGTAAATCAATTTTCCCAGCATGGTGATGTTTTTTATTTTATGATGTCCATGCTGGATGCCGGAGATTATGAAGTCCGGCCAATTCAGGGCGATGGTTCAGTAGACAGTACCATAATAATGGAATTTGACAGGTAACGTTGGAAATTGATCCCGAACACGAAATCGCCAAACGAAACCGGGAAAAAGTACTTGCAAAAATAGAAGAATGAACCTGTTTCAATACAAGCAATACTATCTCCTTCCCCTTAATAACAGTAGATCCGCTAACCGGGTTTGGGGGTATTTATGTATATTACCGGTTATGCTCCTTACGGAGACAGGGGCATTTTAATTCGTGTAGAAACCGATCTCCGCCGGGGTATTCCGGGAATTGATATTTCAGGGCTTGCCGATGGGGCGGTTAAGGAATCCCGTGAGCGGGTACGGGCGGCATTCCGCAATGTTGGCCTGGCATTTCCGCTGGACAGGGTTCTAATCAACCTGGCTCCGGCAGGTATAAAAAAAGAAGGTGCCGCTCTGGATCTTCCTATCGCCCTTTCGGTGATGTCTGCGGCCGGATTGGTTCCCGGTCTTGGAGCGTTTCCGGAACAATTGATGGTATTGGGAGAACTGGAACTTTCCGGCAGAGTCCGTCCTGTCCGGGGTGTTCTGGCTGCTGTTGCTGCAGGAATTGCCGAAGGGATCCGGTACTTTATCGTTCCGAAAGAAAACGAAGACGAAGCAGTTGTTTTAATTAAGCGGCCGGGCGCCGGTATCTTTTATACAGCCGTTTCCAGTCTGGACGAAGCGGCACATGCACTTGTTCTGCTGACTAAAGAAGGGATTTTTCCATCGCCTTTTAACAATAATACAGATACTTTGAATACTACAGAGACAGTCCACTGCGGTGATTTTGCAGAAGTATGCGGACAGGATCGTTATAAACGCGCCCTGGAAATAGCCGTTGCAGGCGGTCACAATCTTCTGGTCTTCGGCGCACCGGGGGCGGGAAAAACCATGCTGGCCCGGCGGCTGCCTTCGATTATGGCAAAACTAACGTCCGAAGAGGCGGTAGAAGTAACCCGCATTCACAGTCTTGCAGGGAAATTTGAAATGAAAAGAGAAAATACCGACGGTGCGTTTTCCGCCGTTTCTTCATCGTTTTCTCTTATCACCGAACCGCCGTTTCGTTCTCCTCATCACTCTGCCAGCGCAGAAGGCATACTGGGCGGCGGCCGCACTATCAGGCCCGGAGAAATCAGCCTTGCCCACTTTGGGATCCTGTTCCTTGATGAAGCGCCTGAATTCAAAAGTAATGTACTGCAGGCTTTAAGGGAGCCGCTGGAAGATCGTTTACTCACCATAGTCAGAGCCGAAGGGCCGGTTAAACTTCCGGCGGATTTTCAGCTTGTTATGGCGGCCAATGCCTGTCCCTGCGGCAAACTCGGATCCAATTGGACAGCAGGCGATTGTCTTTGCAGCCCGCAGGAAATTAACAAACACTGGCGAAAAATCGGAGGCGCTCTCCTTGACCGTATAGATATCAGAGTACCGGTAAGCGGTAACAATGGATCCTTAACATCAACAAACAGCACTCATACTGCAGAAACCAGCGCAGCGATCAGGCATCGCGTGATCCAGGCCGTAGAAATTCAACGCAGCCGTTTTACAGCAGAAAGCGGCATTAGCCGCAATTCCCGCATGAGTCCTTCTCAAATCGAACAGTTTTGTCCGCTCAAAAAAACAGCGGAACATGCATTGAACAAAGCTGTTGAAAAGCTGGTTTTTTCGGGCAGGGCTTATCACAGTGTTCTGAAAATGGCCAGAACCATTGCCGATTTAGAAAGTAAAGAAATGATCGAAACCGACCACATCCTGGAAGCAATTCAACACCGCCGCCTGGGGGACGATCCGTATGATGTGATTAATAACCGATAAATCTAAGGTAACTGTTCCAAAAACTGAAGTTTTGGAACAGCCTCGGGTAATAACTAATTTTAAAATTCTATTCCGCAAAGACTTTTTGCAGATCAATTTCGCAGTCTTTTAATACTGAGACAGGCGCCTTTTCGGTTTCTTCATATACATACATAACATAACGGCTGTTTTCCAGAATACAGACTTCTACAGATTTAAGTTCAGGGTCAACAATCCAGTATTCTTTTACACCTGCGCTTTGGTACTTTCTGAATTTTAAGATACGGTCATATTTGGCAGTAGATGGGGAAATGATTTCTATAACCAGATCAGGAGCGCCGTTGCAGCCTTTGTCGTCGAGCTTTGCTGGATCACAGATAACCACAATATCCGGTTCAAACACCGTATCATCGCTATTGTCTTTTTGAGGAAAAAGCCGTACAGCAAAAGGCGCAGTAAAAACTTTGCAAGGTTTCCCTTCAAGGTAACCTCTGATTTGATAGGACAATTCCCCGCTGACTCGCTGGTGTTTGGTAGTAGGAGGCGCCATCATAACAATTTCCCCATCAAGAAGTTCAGCCCGAAAACTTTCATCCCATTCGAGAAAATCCGCATAGGTATAGGTGTCTGATTGCAAGGGCAATGGCATGATTACAGTATAATTACGGCTAAACTAAAAATCCAGCCCAAATGAATGGACACCTTCCATATATTTGTCTTCTATTTTTCTGCCGCCTGCGGTATAACCGAGTTTCCGCTCAGGCCTGTTTTTTCCGTGGAAATCGCTGCCGGCAGTGATAAAAAATCCCAGAGAAAGTCCCAGCTCTTCCAGGCGCTTACAGTCCCGCACCCGCGTGTTGGGGTGCCAGGCTTCTATGCCGTCTATACCTGCCTCTTTAAAGAAGCCCAGAAGTCCGGGCATTCGTCCCCAGGATACATACAAAGACATGGGATGGGCCAAAACTGCGGCTCCTCCCGCCTGGTGAATTAACCGGACTGCTGCGCTTAATTCAAGGCCGGCTTTGGGTACATAAAAGGGCTTGCCTTTCCCCAGCCATCGGCTAAACGCCTGTTCCTGGTTTTTAACGATTTTCCGGCTGATAAGAAAAGCTCCAAAATGAGGGCGGCCTATGATTTTCTTATCCGGAACTGCTCCCTGGCTTGCCAGGGTCTTTATTTCTTCATATTCAACAGGTATCCCCGCTGCCCGGATTTTTTCCAGCATTTCCGTATTCCGCATTTCCCGGGCGGTAAAAAGATACTCCAAAGCAGCCTGTAATTCCTCTGAATAATGATTAAGACCAAGCCCTAAAAGGTGAAATTCACCGCTCATTGCCGGTATTTCTCCGGATGTTGTCTGAATTTCCAGTTCAACCCCCGGAATAAAGCAAATATTTAATGCTTCTGACGCTTTTTTTGCTTCTTCCAGACCGGAAATGGTGTCATGATCCGTTAATGCAAGAGCATTTAAGCCCAAAACCACCGCTTTTTCCACTAATTGAGCCGGATTTAGCTCACCATCGGACATACTGGAATGGGTATGCAGGTCTATCATATTAATATCCAATGAATATAATACCAGATTCGCTTTTTCAAAGGAAGAAACAAAGGAAAAAACGCCTAAATTGCCGATAATTATTTAATAGGTGTAAGGTCGTTGACTGTTCGGCTATACGATAATAAAATACTAATGTACATATAAGGGTGGCCTTTAGTGTCTGATTATACGTTAAAAAATGTGATGCTCGTTGGCGCTGGCGGCAAAGCTCTGGGAGTTTCCGGAGATAAAATAACAACTCCCGGAAAAGGTTGTACAATCGACCTGAAAGAAAGCAGCTACGTTTATCCGGGCCTTATCAATACCCATGATCATCTGCAGGGAAATTACCGTCCGCCGGTTGGTCCAAAACCGGGTGTTTTTTACCTTACATGGCTGCCCTGGGATAAAGACCTAAAAGCTTCGGATACGTATAAAGAACGATCAAAGCTAAGCAAGGAAGATTTGTACGAACTGTCCGGCTTTAAATGTTTGTTTTCCGGAGTTACAACGGTAAACGATCATTTTCCCCAGAAATTTAATGCCAATCTGCTGCCAAAACTGCCCATCAGAGCAATACTGGAATACGGTCTGGCCCATGAAGCATCTTCTTACGACCTGAAATGGGGAGATGGTATTGTAATTGAGCACGAGAAGGCGGTTAAAAACAACTGGCCCTTTATAACCCACCTTTCCGAAGGGTTTGATGCGGAATCCATGAACGGTGTGAATCATCTGGAAAGTCTTAAAGTACTGGATAACCATTGTCTTCTTATTCACTGTATAGGATTCAGTGACGAAGATATAAAAAAAGTTGCAAAAGCGGGAGCCAGTGTTTCATGGTGCGGTTTTTCCAATAAATTTATGTTTAATGTTACCTGTAAAATCCGCAAAATGATCAAAGCGGAAGTTAATGTAACTATCGGTACCGATTCTTCGGCGACCGGTTCTGCGAATCTTCTGGACGAAATGCGCTATGATAGAAAACTGTATCAGGAAATGTACGGTGAAGATTTGAGCCCGGAAATTATCTTCCGTATGGTTACAATCAATGCAGCTAAAGCGTTCCGGATGCAGGACAGGATAGGTACGCTGGAAGAAGGAAAACTTGCCGATCTTATGGTAACAAAAGCACAAACAGATGATCCTTACGAAAATCTTCTTAGTACAAAAATGGAAGATATAGAACTTCTTACCCTTGCCGGAAAACCCATACTTGGCGAATTGCGATTCCTCGATCTCTTTAATGAAAAAGCCGGCGGAACAATACCTGCCGGCTACTCGCAAATTAATATAGGCGGACGGGCAATGTTTGTTTGCGGAGATCCTGCAGGACTTTATAAAAAGATACGTCAAAAAACCGGTCTGAAAAAAGTTCTGGATTTTTTGCCTTTTGAAACAGAGGACGGAATATAAAAGATGCCCAAACCTTTCCAATACCGATCCGGTTCAGTAATTTATTTCCAGGGAGATGCGGCAGACAAGATATTTATCGTACAATCGGGAAAAGTAAATCTTACCTATCAGGATACGGAAACCGGGGAAGACCAGCACGATTTGGTCCAGCCCGGAGAATTCTTCGGCGTTAAGTCCGCTCTGGGAAGATATCCGCGGGAAGAGAATGCAATTGCCATTCAGGATGCGGCAATAATGGCATTTACCGTACCGGAATTCGAAGCCCTGGCCCAGGCAAATACCAGAATTATCATGAAGATGCTCAAGGTGTTTTCCAACCAACTGCGGCGTATACACCACCAGTTGTCAAACTTACTGGAAAAAACCGAAGAAACACCTCCGGAAATGGGACTCTTTAATGTAGGCGAATACTACCTGAAAAACAAACGGTTTATTCAGGCTAAATATGTTTTTTCACGGTACATTACCTATTTTCCTTCAGGACGCAATGCAGCCCAGGCAGCAAAGAATCTGGAATTATCCGAATCGCAATCTGCCGGTATGCCTCAATCCGTTTCCAAAGGGCTTGGCCCAAGTACTCCTTCTTCCATTCCGTCTGCCGATGCTTTTTCTGATAAAAGACCTTCCGAACAATTGGGGGATACCGCAAAAGCATATTATGATGCAGTAAGCATGATTACCCAGGAAAAATATCAGCAGGCATACCTTTCGTTCAAAAAAATCGTCGATGCCAACGAAGATCCTGAATACACAGCAAAAAGCTCCTACGAAATAGGACGGTGCCTGTTCCTGCTTAATAAACACGATGAATGTATTAAATATTTTACTACAATGATCACCAAGTTTCCGCGGCATCCGGATCTTGGAAACTCCCTTTACTACATGGGCCAGTCCTACGAAAAGTTAAACAGAAAAGATCAAGCTGCGACATTCTATAAAAAAATTCTTACCATGACCACAGACGATGATGATGCAATAAACATTAAAGCAAAACGGGCTCTTAAAGCCCTGGCGGGGGAATAACATGGCCATGGATATGGCGGCTTTTGGCCGTTTTGCAAGAACCTTTCAGGCCGGTGAAATGATCTTTTCCGAATTTGAACCGGGTGATGCATTTTACCTTATTCAATCGGGCCGTGTAGAGCTGGTAAAGATAATCGGCGATATCGAAAAAACTCTTGACATATTGCAGCCTTCGGAAATGTTCGGCGAAATGGCGCTTCTGGAAAATTCCCCGCGCTCTGCCACTGCCATAGCTCTTGACACGGTAAAAGTACTGGAATTTAACCGGCAGAATTTTGAAATCCTTATGCTGGGAAACCCAAAAATTGCATTAACCCTGTTAAAAATGTTTACCAAGCGGATCTACGATTCCAAACGGCGTTTTATGATCCTTACCCTGGACGACCCTCAGGCAAAAATCGCCGATGTGTTTTTAATGCTTGATGAAACCTCGACAAGCATCGATAAATCCACCGAACGGCGGGAATTCAATACCACCGTAGATGACATCGCCCACTGGGCAGGGATGAGCGTCAATCAGGCCAGAGATATAATCAGTCATTTTGTCACCCAGCGGCGTATGGAACTTTTTAACGATAAAATTGCGGTAAAAAACATTAATGATTTTTCCCGTTTTGTTGCATCCAGACGGAAAAAGACCTGAGAAGCGCTTGTGTAGAATGAAGAAATTATGCGGAAAAAATTGCATTGCTTTTTTAGCAATAATTTTTACTGCTTTTTTGTGCTCATTGCTTAATACCGGCTGCAGTAATAATTCTGAAAACACCAGAACACTGTCAAACGGATACTATATTGCGGAAATGAAAGATTTTGATTCAAATGGATGGAAAGAATTCGTTTCAATTTATGTAAACAACGGACATATTACAACTGTTGAATATAACGCAAAGAATGCCAGCGGTTTTATTAAATCCTGGGACCAGGATTATATGAGAGAAATGAACGCTGTTGATTTTACTTACCCCAACAGATACGCAAGAGAATACGCTTTTGCTTTGCTGAATTTCCAGGATCTCGAAAGAATTGATGTTGTAAGCGGAGCTACCTATTCATACCACACATTTATACTTTTGTCTCAGGCAGTCGTTGAACAGGCAAGAAAAGGTAACAATCAAATTGTTCTGATTGAACTGCCTTTGCCGGAAAACTCATCCCAGCCATGAAAAGAACAAAAACCATTGCCGCACGCATTACCTACATTACTGTTCTGGCAGTATTCCTGCTAAACGCAGGTATTGCAATTGTAATGGTTTATTTTATGAATTCCCTTACAGACGACATACTCCTTCATATTTTGCCTACTATGGCAAAAACTGCCTCCCAGGGCGTGGAAGGAAACCTGCATACCCTGGTAGACCGGCTTTTTATGATCAAAGGGAACAATATTCACCCCGAAACAAACCTGGAATCGTTCAGGGCAAACCTGGAATTTGTCAGTTCAGGCATGGAATTTGTCTGGCTTGGACTTTACAGTTCAGACGGATCGCTTATTGAAGGAACAAAATCATGTCCCCGCGATATTTCAGATAACAAAATTATTTCGATAATAAAGGAAACAAAAAACCTGGTTATTGAAGATACTGCACTTGGCGTTCATGGTCTTGAAATAGTTATGGGACTTCCCATGAATGATGAATATTACCTGATTTGCAGCTATCCCTACGATGTCCTGTCAGATGTTATAAATAATATTAATGTCGGCGCCGGAGGAACTGCTTTTATTATTAATGAAGAAGGCATCTATATCGCGCATCAGGATCTGAGCAAAGTATATATACGGGGAGATATAGAACAGGATCTGAATCCGGGCAAAGATCTTGAACTGATGATCGGAGGACAAACCGGTTCGGCCGGCATTGCAGGCGCAAACGGCAAATCTTTTTTAAGCTATTCTCCTGTAAGAGGAACCAGATGGTCAATTGGCATACTGGCCCCCCGTTCCAATTTTACAGGCCCATTAAGAACAGCGATGATGGTTAATATTCTGTTTTCCATTGTCGCTTTAGTCTATTTTACGTTAGCTTTTGCCGCAACAATAAAAAAGATCCTCAGTAACCCGCTTTCCGCCATTACCGAAAATGCCAGAAAGCTTGCGGAGGGAATTTTTGAAAGCCATCTTCCGGAAGGACTTACAGAAAGAGAAGATGAAATAGGCAGACTGGGTCAGGCATTTTTAAGTATGTCTGATTCAATCATGGGAGTTATTGAAGACATTGATAAACTGACCAAATCTGCACGATCCGGTTTTCTGTATGAACGGGCAGATATTTCCATGCACGAAGGCGATTACCTTTTGATTGTAGCGGAAGTTAACGCCATGATGGATGTCTTTTGCTCTCATTTTGATATTATGCCTGCTGCCCTGGCTTTGTTCAATGCGGAGGCCGCACCGATTTATCTTAACAAAAGCATGGAAAATATCCTTTCGCTTCATGGCTTTAAACTGGACGATCCAAAACTTCTTTCCACCATTATGGCAAAATCAGACTGGCAGGCGCTTTTTGACCCCAGGGAAGGTTTGGGAATATTCCGGGATGAAATCAGCTTAACCGACAACAACAGCGAAACGTATAACTATTCGGTAATGCTGCAGCAGATAATGAATGAACATTCGGTTGTTATGATACTTCAGGATATTACCCAACTGACCAAATCCAGGCTTGAAGCGGAAGCTGCAAGCAAAGCAAAGAGCGATTTCCTTGCCAGCATGAGTCACGAAATGCGTACCCCCATGAATGCAATTATCGGAATGACCAACCTGGCAAAATCTTCCGCCGCAATTGAAAGAAAAAATTACTGTCTGGAAAAAATTGAAAGTTCATCACATCATCTTTTGGGGGTAATCAACGATATACTGGATATGTCCAAAATCGAAGCAAACAAGCTGGAATTATCAGATGAGCCTTTTAATCTGACCAAAATGCTTCAGGATGTTATTAATATGATCAACCCCAAAATAGAGGAAAGACGCCAGAAGTTTACCATGAAACTAAACGCCGATGTTCCTTTAGACGTTATCGGGGATGAACAGCGTCTTGCTCAGGTTATTACAAACCTTCTTTCCAATGCCGTAAAATTCACTCCGGAAGAAGGAGAAATCAGCTGCGGATTAATGCCGTTAAAAGAAACAAAAGGAACCGTACTCATCCAGGTTAATATCAGCGATACGGGAATTGGAATAAGCGAAGAACAGCAAACTCAGCTCTTTAATTCATTTCAACAGGCAGATTCAGGCATTTCCCGGCGGTTTGGAGGAACAGGGCTGGGACTTGCCATATCCAAACGAATTGTGGAAATGATGAACGGAACTATCAAGGTTCAGTCACAGCCCGGCAAAGGTTCTTCCTTTATTTTTACCGCAGAACTGAAAAAATCAACCGGACCCCGGGAAAAGACAGATGAGAAAAAACCGTCTGAAACACCTCTTGAACAAGGCTGCTTTTTAGGACATTCCATAATTCTTGCGGAAGATATGGAGATAAACAGGGAAATTGTCATGGCTTTGCTGGAACCGACTGAATTAAACATAGATTGTGCGGAAAACGGCGCAGAAGCCGTCCGTCTCTTTAAAGAAAACCCCGGTAAATACAGCATGATTTTTATGGATTTGCATATGCCCGAAATAGACGGTTATGAAGCAACCCGCCAAATCCGCAAATTCGAAGCAGAGTCGTCGGCATCGAAAACACCGGCTGCTGTGGCGTATTCACCGCATTTATACGAGTACCCGGAATTGACTGATATACTGTCTGCAAATCAGGCTGCACAATTACCCGCACAGCAAAAGGGCATTCCGATAATCGCAATGACAGCAAATGTATTTCAACAGGACATTGAGAATTGTCTGGAAGCGGGAATGAACGATCACATTGGCAAGCCTTTGGATTTTAACATTGTTCTGGAAAAACTGCGAAAGTATCTGGGGCAATTAATTTGAATAATTATGTCAGGTACCCGGCGTGTGCCAATTGTTAGACTCTGGTTTTGCTTTTTTTGGATTAATATTACACAAAATCATTTATCCAACAATTATCGTATCACATTCCGCAGAGGATAACCTTAATTTTAATATCTCCTGGTACTCTTTTGAATTATACCATTCCTTAAGAGATTTTTTATCCTGAAATTCTAATAGAACCAGACGTGAGTAATCCCATTTTCCTTCAATTCTTTCCGGATTTGAATCCACACAAAGGTATTTTCCATTAAATTTTTTTAAAACTAAATCAACTTTCTCCAGATATTTATCAAATTCATCCGGTTTATAAATTCTAATATTCGCAATAAAGTAAGCACTCATAGTTCTATTACCTCTATATGCATCATAATAAATTTATTATTATTTGTCAATAATGACATTCAGTTCTTGAATTTGCGCCAATATTCATGTCGATTTTCGGAATTCTTCACGCAGAGGCGCGAAGATCGCAGAGGAAAGAAGAGGGTAGCTTTGTGGAAAGTATTGTTTTGAAAATTTTTAAATAAAGATTTGGAAAATAAATCATCCCAAGGGATTATAATCGTGACTGGGGTTATTTATGAAATAATTGCATATATGCAGTTATATGCAATGTGGGCTAAATTGGTTGAAAATATAGAATTAATATATTGACAAAATATTATAGTAAAGAATAGAATATTAAAAACCTTGTAAAAAGGAGAATGTTTTTGTGGTTGTTTTTTTAATAATAATTTTTTGGATTATTTTTACTATTATTTTAGCTTTTCATGCAAAGAATAAAGGGCGTTCTTTTAAAATTTTCTTTATAATTGGTTTGCTTTTATCTCCATTAATAGGATCTGTTATTCTTTTAGCAATAGGTGAAGATAAGGAAGCTATAAAAAGGTTAAATCTTATTAATGCTAAAATAAAATATTGCCCCTTTTGTGCAAACGTAATAAAATGGGAAGCTGTTATTTGTCAATATTGTAAAAAAGATTTACACACAGAATACTTGGAAGATGAAAATAATTTTGAAGAAGATGATGACGAAGAAGAAGAGGAAGTTGACGAAAACTTAAAAAATTCTTTTGATGCAATATTCGCTGCTGCGGGAAATACTAATGAGCATGAAGAATATGAATCTGATTATGATGACGAAGAAGAAAAAAACAATGACGATGAACGCTATTCAAGGCATGAAAAAAACCGTGATATTGAAAATGGTAGAGACAACTATTCTGAACGAGAAGAAAAAACTGTTTCAAATAATAACAAAAAAGTGGTTGGAGTGAAATACTATTATTGCAAGCATTGTGGTGTGAAAAATTCCAGCGTTTTTGGATTGATAAACAGTTCGGGTTGTTTAAAAAGCCCTACAAAAAAGCATGAATTATATGAAAGTTCGGAAAAAAACCAATATATGTGTAAATATTGTGGGGTAAAAAACTCAAGCATTACAGGATTGGTAATTAGTTCTAATTGTTCTAAAAGTCCGACAAAAAAACATGAACCGGCACTTTGAAACTAAAAACAAGGGGAATTAAAAATGGTAACCAAACCAAGAGACGAAATACAGAAGGAATTATATAATTTATATAGCCAAGTAACAACTGAAGAAATACTTAATAAAGTAAAAGAAAAGAATTTAAAATTGCCTGATAATGAAAAATCAACAGACCCTCTTTTTATTAGGGTTTCCGAAGATTATTTAATCGCAGATGTAAAGTTAATGATTTTTGGTCAAGAAACAAATGGTTGGGGTAGCGAAGAATTTAATGTAGCTAATGAACTTGACATTATTGAAATGCTTATATGTGGAGATAATACTCCAGATTGCATGGGTTATAGAGGTTTTTTTAACAAAAAATATTGTTATAAATATGGTGGACAATTTTGGAATATGGTAAAAAGATTTATTATCGATTTGCAAAAAGAAAATCAAAATAAAAAAATAGATTATATCTGGAATAATGTAATTAAAATGGGGAAAAAGGGAATAGGTTTTCCAAATTATTGGTATAATGATATTGTAAAACCTTATTTTAATAATTTAATTATAAAAGAAATTAATATATTAAAGCCTGATTTTATAATTTTTTTTTGTGGGCATAACTATGACAAATATATAAATGATATTTTTAATAATCCGCAAAAAATTTCAGTCGCTGGATTTAATGAACAAGAACTTTGTGAAATTAAAATCCAAAATATAAAAAGGTGTTTTAGAACGTATCATCCACAGTTTTTGTATAGGGATAATCTAAATCGACCATATTCAGATTATTTGCAAACAATTATTGGTGAAATAAAAAATTATGAACGCCACCAGTAGGTGACCAGGCTACACAAAACCTTGTTCGGGCTTACACCCTCCACACGTTTTTTTCCACCACAGTTGGGGCAGAGGTCGTTGTTTCGCAACCGCCCTATTACCTGCCCCAACCGTCATTTATCTTAAACGTTATATTTTTCCGTAGCCTTTCACTCCTTTTATGCTGTCTCTTAGCCATCTTTCCTCCTGGCTGATCCTGCAAAAAGGGGACATTTCTATTGAACGACGACATCGGAACAAATAGTTGTTGACGATAATAGTATATGTTGCTATACTTAAATGGGGGTAAATAATGATTGCTGTTAAAGGTAGATATAATGGGGCGATGGTTGTTTTGGAAAGTACGCCTGCTATCAAAGAATGTGAAGTTATTGTAAATTTCCCAGACATTTCTAATGTTGAACTTAAACAAGAAAACAACTTGAAGCAAATCTTAAAATACAGAGGGCAAGATATTTGGGAAGGCGATCTTGAAGAAATGAGAAGCCCTAGATGAATACCATTCTTGTAGATACAACTATCTGGGTGGATTTTTTTTGTGAAAAAGAAAAAGTCAAACAAGCAGATGTACTACAGCAATTAATTGAAAATGATAATAACATTTGCATTTGCCCTATAATTTACCAAGAAGTTTTACAAGGTGTCAGAGATGATAAAACATTTATAGAAATAAAAAGTATTTTACAGAATGCTACAATGATAAATACCCCGATAATGACTGTAGCTGATTATGCTATAGATTTATACCGAAGTCTAAGAAAGAAAGGAATAACAATACGAAAACCATATGATTGCTTGATAGCTTCATATGCAATACTTGAAGATATTTATCTATTACATAACGATTCAGATTTTAGGCAAATGGAAAATAACAGTAATTTAAAAATTTATTCTTATTAAAGAAAAACACATTGCAAAGAGATTTGAAAAATGAAACGTATAAAATTGTCTACAGTATTAATTATAGCATTGTCAATAATTGTATATAACCCCACCCGGAAGAAAAAAGCATTAAAAAAACCCTGACCACCGAAGCGGTCAGGGTTAAGTTTTTAGGTTTTCACGCTACAGAGACGTTAGATTTGCCTGATACCGCCGCGGCCGGAACGGCTTTTTGCGCTGCTGCTCTTCTTGGGCTTGGCTGAAGCTGCTTTACCGCCGCGTTTGGCTGCTGCACGTGCAGAACTGGCCCTTGAGGGTACCAAAGCAGTGGTTTCATCATCGGTGTTAAGCATATCAAGATATGCCTGAGCGGGCGCCTGAGAAGCAGGAGCAGGAGCTGCAGAAGAAGATCCGCCTGCATCGGCAAAGGACTGGGCAATATCATCACGAACGGTAGACCGTCTCCGGCTGAAGGAAGCAAAAGCTGCATCCTGGAAGCCCTTGGATACACCGTGGAGGAATTCATTCAGAACATTTGCCATACCGTTAAGGGTAACTTTCTTCCGCTTAAGTGAAGTAATGTCAACATCAAGCAGAAGACCGGGCTGAATGTGGTAGGGATTAATCATGTAGTCAAACCTGTTGAATTCTTTTTCAAGAATGGCAAGCCTGTCTTCCATAACCCGCCGTTCCACAGGATAGCGGTAATCGTACATTTCCCTCATCTTGTTCCGCATCTGGATAATCTTCTGGTGAACCTTGTTCTTTTCGTAGATGTAAGTGCGGTTCATCTTTTCTACTTCGGTTTCGCCGGTTTTGATAAAGGTAATTTCGTCCCAAACTTTGGCAATATCCTCGTACAATGGTTCACCGCTCTTGGCCTTGATCGTTTTACGAATTTTAGTCTTCTGCTTGGCTGCCAGATCGTTAAAATCGGTAACTGCCAAAGAAGGCTTAGTGCTTTCATAAATTACGTGAAGTACATCCCAAAGATGCTGGACTTCATTTTCAAAGCTCTTCATCTGGACATCGTAAGATTTCCGTTCCTCAATCAACTGAGCGGAATCATAGTACCGCATCCTTACCTGATACCTTTCGTCAGGAAGGCAATCGGTATCGGTATCTTCATATTCCCGAATAATAAGTTCACGGGCATTTTTGAAGTTTTCGATGTACTGATAACCCATTTTGGAGGTATCAAGAATTGAAGTGATCGAGTTGACGGCGGTATTGAAACCTCTGGTCCTGATGTTTTCGATATCCACGATTTTCTTGAGATTTTCACGGATATTAAGCTGATCATACTCAGCAGGATCGATTTCCGCCCGCAGACCGGTAAGCCTGTCCATAATACCTTTTCCTATCAGGGTATAACGCCTTGATTTAGGATCATCAACGGTATCTTCCGTATACCGTTCCACCCTGGTCATTTTGGTAAAGATAATTTCACTGTCGGAAAGCTCTTCCAATCCCTGATCGATGCGTTCATCTTTGAGTTTTTCGATGTCTTTATCGATCATTTCGATGATATATTTGGAAAGAAGTTCCTTGATCAAATACTCTACCGTTACCTGATAGTGGAAAATCGGGCTGATAAGTTCCGAATCAAGAATATTGACCGAAAGTTTTACGTCGGTAACCGCTTTGGGCTTTAAAAGGTTATCTTTAAAAGCACACTTGACGATTGAATAGGCATTTTCACCGCGAATAAAAGCGCCGGTGTCTGTTTTTTGCCGTAAAAGGCTGTTGGTAAGGTTTTCCAGATCGTTGACGCCCCGCTGGATATGACCCTGCAGGTGTCCGTACATATTGATCATGGACTTTTCAATTTCACCGGTGTTGAACTTGTCGGCGCCGCCAATTTCGTCGAGAAGATTGGCAACTTCTTTGGGGGTATACCGCGCAAGGACCTTTGTCTCTTCTTTGTCAACAAAATTCCGGACTTTTTTGACCATTTCATCTTCGCTCGTTACCATGTAACGGTTGAACATGTTCTGGTAGTTTTGGTTGAAGTAATTATAAATTTTCTCTTTAATACCGCCCATTATGTCCAAACGCTCAAGAGTATCCTTGGGCAGTTTGGAACTAATATGGTGGACAACCTTATTGGTTTCTTCTTCCAATAGTTGATTTACTTCCGCTTGTTGATCCCTGTATTCCTGAGCCAGAGAGTTCCGCGAACCAACGGCACTGGGTTTCTCCGGATGAAAAACGTTAGGGCTCTTAGGCAGGTCAATTGATCCCATATATTCCTTCCTTATTATAAAATTATAAACAGATTACACCTAGTAAAGGAGTATATATTACAAAATTAATACTGTCAAGTAGGTAGTTCAATTTTCCCTTGAATTCCCCTCTTTTTTTAGGTATAGTGCAAAAACCCTGCCAAAGTAGCTCAGTCGGTAGAGCGGCGCACTCGTAATGCGCAGGTCTGGGGTCCGATTCCCCACTTTGGCTGTAGAAAAGGGTCATTTTGACACACTTTTGAATGCTTTTGAGTAAAGCTGTTACTGTCGTAGCAATTTAATGAGCCAGAGGCGGCATGAAACGGATTCTTTATTTTGGCTTAATATTTGTAGGTATCTTATCCCTGACTGCTTTTTTAGTATCCCTGTATCGTTCGCTCCGGCTTTATATCCTTGCTCCCCAGCCGGGATCAACCTTGATCTATCATTTTTCGCTTTATATTCCCGACAACCGTAATTCTTTTTTTCAGGGAATAATCCGTGGGGCGGAACAGGCGGCTGCGGAACTGGAATCGGCAGTATCTGTTCATTCAATCGACCCGGCCAAAAACGAACTGGAGATAGCGTCTTTTACCGGAGTTGACGGAGTAATTGTCTGCCCTTATCTGGATGATGCTTTGGCCAGGCGGCAGCTGGAAAAGCTCAGGGAATACCAAATTCCGGCGGCTCTTATTAATCATAATCTGCCCAGTGATCAGCCGTGGCCGTTTATCGGCATAAATACGTTTGATATGGGACAGCGCATCGGCCTTATTCTGCAGGAAAACTCACAAGCACAGCTTGCGCCTCAAGCTGCGCCTGTATCTCCGGATAAAATTACATTGGCGCTTGTTTACAGCGACAAGGCGCCGGGTATCTATGCCGAGCGGGAACTGGTAGAAATGGGAATTTCCGCAACTTTGGGAGAAAGGCTTTCAGGTCCGATAATGAGCTACAGAACCAACCTTAACCCCCTGGACGCGGAAGCGCTGCTTGTTAATATTTTTCGGCGTATCGAAGATACAAGGCCGGACGCCAATTCAGGGAGGGCCGATTTTACCAACGGCCAGACAATTAACACAATCGTTTTTACCGATCCGGAAGACACCATTGCAGCGGCACAAACTCTGGTAGATTTGAATTTGGTCGGGCAAATACAGATTATCGGTTTTGGCGCCGATCCGGGTGTAATAGAAAACCTGCGAAAAGGAATTGTCAGCGCTTCGGTTGTAATTAATTCCGAACGTATCGGCTATGAAGCGGTTTATTCTCTGGCAGCCCTGCGAACTACCGGTTATACTTCCGCATCCATTGATATTGGCATTGATATAATCAAGGGAAATGAATGAAGAAGCTTCACCGTTCTTTCAGCGTTCAAATCTCTTTGAGTATACTGGGAACGTTTTTTCTTTTGGCGCTTAGTACTGCCTATATACTTTTCAGCAACAGAAAAATTCAGGAACTTTCGGAAAGGAGCTTTGAAGAAGAACGTTTTCTTATGTCTGTTCAGGAAGATCTTGTTGCATACGAAAATCTGGTAATGGAATACCTTTCTACCCGGTCTTCCAACGCCCTGGCTCAAATGCTTATCGACACTCAGGCTTTGCGGCAGAAATTGCCGAGTTATCAGCAAATCAGGGGAAATCCCGTAGATCTAAAAGAAAGAGAACTTTACACGCTTATCTTTCATTATCTGAATCTGGCGGAAGAAGCAGTCGAAGAAAAACGGGGCAGGAATATTCCGGCATATACAGCGATATACGAAGACATGGCATCTCTTAAAGATTATATTAGCAAGGAAATAATTTTTGTCAGTACCGAACGTTTCCGGTCGCAGCTCGGTTCCTATGAACATTTTTTATCCGAATCCGGCGTTATTCAACTGTGGAACTTTATTTTTATTATTTCCATGTCCGCTTTTTCCATGCTGGTTCTTCTTCTTTCGCTAAACCGCTTTACCAACCCCCTGATTAAACTGTCTGCAATGACAAAAGAAATCTCTGCGGGAAACTTTAATATTCCGGATTTGGAAACAAGCCGCGGATCAATAGATGAACTGGATCAGGTTGTCGAAGCTTTTAACCATATGAAGAGCGAAATCAGTAAATATATAGAAGAAATACGCTGGCAGGAAAACATTAAACAGGAGTATATGCGGGAAAAAATGCGGAATATGAAAATGGAAGGTTTGGTCAGGCACATGGAAATTTATGCACTGCAGGCTCAAATGAATCCCCATTTTCTTTTTAATACAATTAATACCGGCATGCAGCTTGCCATTGTGGAAGGAGCTGACAGAACCGGTGAATATATGGATTACATGGCGCGTTTGTTCCGGCACATAATAAGGAACAAGGACATTATTGTTCCGCTCCGCCATGAAATAGAAGGACTTGATTATTACTTTTATATACTGCGTGTACGTTTTCCCCGAAAACTAAACCTTACCATGGAATACACAAAAGATATTCTGGAATTAAAAGTGCCTGTTTCCATTTTACAGCCGCTGGTGGAAAACAGTATTATACATGCATTTAAAGATGCAGATGAGGATTTTTCCAGAAACATCAATGTAAAATCCGGATTGGATCAAAATTATTTGGTTATTTCAGTAACCGACAACGGCACGGGAATGAACAGTGAAACAGCGGAAAAACTGCTCCATCCTCAATCAATCGACGAATCTTCCCTTTCAAGAGTAATGGGGCTGCAAAATGTAATTCAAAGGCTGTATTTTTTTTATCCTTCCGATCCCGGCGTTATAGACATAAAGACAGGAGCGGAACATGAGGGAACAACGGTAATTATTCGCATTAATACGGAGCAGGAACCATGTTTAGCGTTTTAATTGTAGATGACGAAGAACCTGTCCTTGACAGTTATGAATTTATGCTGAACGCATTTTCCGAAAGAAACTTTTCCGAAAATGCACCCCCGGAAAACAGAGATATACTTTTTACTCTGGCAGGCAAGGCCCGTACAGGCTATGAAGCATTAAAATTAATTCACGAGAAGCAACCCGATCTTGTTTTTATGGACATCAATATTCCCGGCATAGACGGTCTTTCGGTACTGGAGGATGTTTACAAAAAATATCCCCGCATGGTTTGCATTCTTTCCACAGCTTATGAACGATTTGACCTTGCCAAGCGGGCAATACCTTTGGGAGTTTTTGCATATCTGATAAAACCGGTTTCCAAGAAAACATTTTTTGATACCCTGGAAAATGCCCTTTCCCAACTCCGTTCTCTGCCGCCGGAAGCTTCAGAATACTCAGAACCCCGGCTTGCACTGCTTCGCAGAGATATCTGGATACCTATGGATGAACAACACTGGTCATGGTACAGGGAAAAACTCGATCTTCCTTCCGATCATGGCCTTGCATTTATGGTAGAGCTGGATCAGGATATGGAAGCTTGGGGTAGACAGATAGCGGAACAGCTTTCATTCAAACACCATTGCAGTTACGATGTAATGCTGCAAAGGGGTTTATTCCTGATTTCGGAAGACCTGAATGCAGACGTGTTCAGGCAAAAAACCGTTAAGATGCTGGAAACTGCTCTTAACGGACTGAACTGGCGTTTCGGACTTGGCGGACTTTACCGGGGACCGCTGCTGTACCGTTCATGCAGCGAAGCTTTAGCGGAACTTACGGCAAAACGGCAGGAAACCGATGCATGGAACAAGGTCAGTAAAAACATAGGGCTGCTCCGGCAGAAAATCGGCCTGTTGCCGCCGGAAGAAGCAAAAGCGCTTTTCGCATCCGTATGGGAACCCCTGTTTGCCGAAGATTTCAGCAATGCAAAACTCAGAATGATTTCTGTTTTTACTTTATTGCTGGACGATCTGTACGGAACACTGTCTGCGCAAAATTCCCTGTCAAAAAATTCTTCCGGCGCTTCTCCGCCTTTTGATCCGTTAGAAATAATAACATTGCCCGACCTTGGAGCATGGAAACGCTGGGCGGAAGTAAATTTTGACAAAATCGCACTACAGGCAAATCTGGAACGTCAGGGAAACTATCCGCTGCCGCTGGTAAAGGCCCTTGCCTTTATAAGGGAAAATTACACCCGGGGCATTCGCCTGAACAGCGCCGCAGAAGCCGCCAGGGTAAACGCCGCCCATTTAAGCCGCCTTTTTACAGAACACCTGAAAACCAACTTTATTGATTACCTTACCGCCCTGCGAATAAACGAAGCGGAGCGGCTGTTAAAAGAAAAATCCATTACGGTAAAGGAAGCGGCTTTTGCGGTGGGTTACCAGGATCCTAATTACTTCAGCAAAGCATTTAAAAAACTTAAGGGAATACTGCCAACAGAAGTCAGAGGTCAGGAATGAAAAAAACCGAAAAGAAAAATTTACAGTTCAGGGAAAAATACGGACCGTACGCACTGGTTGCCGGAGGTTCAAACGGACTGGGTGCGGCTTTTGCAGAAGCGCTGGCCCGGCGGGGATTAAATCTGGTATTGCTGGCACGCGAAAAAGAAAGGCTGGAAGCGTCTGCAAAAGAGATTAAAGAAAAATATCAGGTCGATGCAATAACCTTCGCAGTGGATTTAGCTGATTATGAAAAAACGAAAAGCATAATTACCGGCCTTAATGTTTCCATCGGACTGCTGGTTTACAATGCCGCTTTTGCGCCTATAGGATTATTCGAAAACACAAGCGAAGAACATTTATCGCTTGCTGCTGCTGTTAATGTTAAAACGCCGCTGCTGCTTGCCAAACTGGTGTCCGGGCAGATGATTAATAATGAAGCAAAGGGCGGCATTGTACTGATGTCATCTCTTGCCGGAGTACAGGGCAGCCCGAAGCTTGCGGCGTATGCGGCAACAAAAGCATTTAACACTGTTTTGGCCGAAGGTTTATGGAAAGAGTTACAGCCCCGCGGCATTGACGTAATAGGCTGCTGCGCCGGAGCAATACTAACCCCCGGTTATCAGCAGGCAGTGTCCTCCACCGAGCGAACGACAGCGAGTGAAGGTTCCCCTCCGGAAAAAAGCAAAACCGCACCCGGAACTCTGGCAGCCTGCGATGTGGCAGAGCAAACATTAAAGGCACTGGGAAAAGGGCCGGTTGTAGTACCCGGAAGTGTAAACAAAATTGCCCGTTTTGTTTTTACGCGGCTTTTGACCAAAAAGGCGGCAATCGGTATAATGTTAAAAAACACCGGAGGCTTATCATGAAAACGCTGGTTTTAGGATTTCTTACCCCTTGGGCTGCTTATGCACTTATTACCCTTCTGCATATTATTCTGCCAGCACGGAAGATGAAAGGTTATGTAAAAAATGAAACAACCGGGGAAATACTTAATTACCGGCTTAACGGAATACTTGTCCTTGCCGCAAGTATTCTTATTTGGTTTTTCCTGGGGTATTTTAATCTGGTCCCGTTTAACTGGCTGTATCAGGTTCGATGGGCAAGTCTTGCCGGAGCAGTT
>WRIX01000029.1:22420-25913 GCA_009782495.1 Treponema sp. | reverse complement strand
GCTTTGTATACTGAGAACTTTGCGACAAGCAACATGGGTGTAACGCTCGGTAGTGGCAATATTGGCATGGCCCAAAAGACTTTGTATGTACCGAATATCCGTACCGTTTTCAAGAAGATGGGTAGCAAAAGTATGGCGCAAGCCATGAATTGAAGTCTTTTTTTGTATTCCGGCGCGGCGGGCGGCTTTCTTGAAGATGTGTTGGGCAGAGCGTATTGTCAGATGGTCAGTTATGGGCTGTCCCGGGAAGAGCCATGTTTTTATTTCAAATGAGGTGCAATATTCAGCAAGAAACAGGGCGGCTTTTTCCGAAAGAAGTGTGTACCGATCTTTTCGGCCTTTTCCGAGCTTTATATACACGACTTTACGATCCAAGTCTATGTGCTCTTTTTTAAGCGCAACCACTTCGCTGACCCGCAATCCCGAAGAATATACCAGCATCAAAAGCAGACGATGCTTGGGATTGTTTTCCAAAACAAGAATTTTTTTAACTTCTTCTTTTGAAAGAACACTGGGAAAAATAACATCCTGGCGGGGGCGATGCTGTTCATTAATAGATTTTTTTTTCAGAACCTCTTTAAAAAAGAATTTAATCGCACTCAAAGCAAGATTCATTGTTGAAGATGAATAATTCTTGTTTTTCTCAATTAACGCCAGAAACCGTGTTACGTCCTCGGAGTTTATTTCTTCAGGAGTTTTTTGGAAAGTCCGGCACAGTAGACGGTTAAAATAAATATAGATATTTCGGGTGCGAGGGCTGTACTTTCTGGAACGAAGTTCATCTTCAAGTTTATTACGCCAATATTCCGGAAAAGTATCAGGTAATGGAGGTGAATCAAATAAAGTGAATCGTACGTTTGCTGGATTGGGATCTTCCTTTAGAGAGTCTTCCCAAGGGCAATCTTTTAAACCAAATATCCGCATTGGTTCAGAGACATTCTCTTCTACCCATACGCAAGGAATACCCAAAAAAAGCCGGCAAAACCATTCTGCACTTCTGTCCCGTCTGAAAACGAATTGCCGTTGATCCTTGTCCCATACCCCACCTTGAGCTATTAGACGGGAGAATAAATGTTGATCAAACTTGAAAAAGGGAACCCTGACAGCATTGAATTCACAAAAGAGATAAATAACATTCATTATCGCGCTCCGAAGAAAATTATGTGGGTTCTTTCCTAAGCTAACGAGATTAAATAAAGTTGATTAATATTATAGTAAAAAATACAGAGAAATGCAATAAGAAGATACCCTGCGAAGGAATAAATCTTTTTCCTTATTTGCGTCTGTTTATTTTGCAAATCCTGAATCAATACTAACTGTTTTGTTACTCGACCTTAAAGCGCGAAACCTCTTTAACCAGAGCATCAATGTTCTCTTTGTTTGTTACGCTGATATCGTTTACCCTGTTTACCGCTACATTAATTTGCTCCGCTCCGGCAGCCATTTCGTTCATGCCGCTGGTGATCTCCTGGGTTACCCTTTCCAGATTCTTGCTTTCCTGAATAATTTCCTTGGAGCCTTCCTGCATTTCTTCGGAGCCGCCCTTTACCTGCTGGGTAATCTCATTAAGCTGGCTTATCGCTTCCAGTATCTGTTTGCTTCCTTCGCTTTGTTCTTCCATGGCGTTACGGATATTCTCTTCCTGATCCGCAACGGTTTTAACCCCGCTGTCAATGGCTTCGAACTTGCGGAGTACATTTTCCGTGGCTGCCATAATCTTGTCGATGGATTCCTTGATTTTCTTGAGTACGGTACTGATTGTCTTTGACTGTTCCGAAGAATTTTCTGCCAGCTTGCGGATCTCATCGGCTACAACAGCAAAGCCCTTGCCTGCTTCCCCGGCATGCGCCGCTTCAATGGCGGCATTCATCGAAAGAAGATTGGTCTGGCTGGCAATATTTTCCATTACCGAGTTAATTTCCAGAAGTCCTTCGGACTCTCTTGATATTTCCTGGATATCCGCCGCTACATCCTGCAAACCGGTACGGCCTACCTCGGAAGCTTCCATCAGTTCCCTGACGTTCCCGGCGTTCCGGACAAGCGTCTGGGTTACCGACTGAATATTGGCCAGCATTTCTTCTATTGCAGAAGACGATTCGGAAACGCTGGCGGCCTGGCTTTCTACATGGTTGTTCAGCTTGTCGATGTTAACGGCAATCTGATCCATAGTGGCATTTGTTTCTGTTACACTGGCGCTTTGGTTTATCACCCTGCCCTTAATACTTACAATATTGGCAGTAATTTCGTTTATTGCCGCTGCGGTCTCAGTCATGTTGGCGGCAAGATCGGTGCCAATGTCAAAGAGAACCCCGGCATCTTTTTTAATATTGATTACGAGGTCTTTGATCTTCTCCAGCGTGGCATTAAAGAAACGGGCAAGATCGCCGACTTCGTCTTTGGAATGAACAGCTATTGATCTGGTCAGATCCCCTTCGCCCTCGGATATGTCTTTAAGCGTTTCCGCAACATGGACAATGGGCTTGGTTGTTCCGCTCAGAACAATAAAAATAATTATTGCCGAAACAGCAATAGCAATAACAGCTAAAACAATGGTAAATTCAGTTATTCTTTTTACCTCGGTCAAAATATACGATTCCTTGGTGCCAAGCATTACCGTCCAGCTTACGTCCGAATCGCCTATGGTAAAGGGAACCATTTCGATTTCCACATTTGAACCAAGTACCGAAGAATAGGAAGTACAGCTATACGGCGTTCCGGTAAGCACCGCATTATTTGCGGCATCCCAATAGTCGCCGTATATGTTATCAACTTCGCGCAGCATTTTTCCAACCCGTTCGGGAACGTAACTTGCCATAATAAAGCCGTTACTCGAATAAATCGCCATAGCGTTGATTTCTTCATTGGTGTTAATAGTATTCTGTACCACAGGCTGGATCTGGACGGTATCCAAAAAGCACCCAACGCCTCCGACCACCTGGTTGGTACGGGGATTAATTATGGGCGTCATCAATCTGAATACAAAAGTGTCTTTTCCGCCTATCGTTCTGGGGATGGGGTCTTCTACCCGGTCTTTTGTTGCATTGGGGCCCATAAGATAGGACATGGAACCCTCTAAATCCGTAGTAAACCGGCTTTCTATTGGGCCATTTTCCTGTGTATAGGCCATAGCATACTGCCCGGTCGGGCTTGATCCGGTTCTGCCGATAAACTGGGCATCCATGCCGTCAATGGCGTTCGGCAGCCACACCGTATAAATGGTTATAATAGCGGGTTGGTCAATCAACGTAGCCTTGAGCATGTCGTCAAAGCGGTCCCGCCGCTCCGCCGCCGGAATGCTTTCATAGTCCGCCATTACGCCTGCCAGTGTACTGAGTACCTGCATGCGGCTGTCTTCCCGGCCTTTCCAGTATTCAGCCCGCTGCCCGGCAAGATCCTTAAGACCCCGGATACTCAGTGATATAGCCGTATTCGATGCCTGCCGCAGCAGAATAAAGGAAATCCCCGTAACCACCACTGCCATAATCAGGATCAC
>WRIX01000029.1:11094-21993 GCA_009782495.1 Treponema sp. | reverse complement strand
CTCCTTGTGCAGCCAGATGTTCTTTTCGGCAGAACCATCGGCATCACTGCCGGAGTAATTAAGGTCGGCGGCGAGTTCCTTGCGTGCCGCCAGACTGCTGTCGAGATTAAGCGCCTTCATCATATCGACGATGGAGTTGCGCCAATTGAGCTTCTGGCCATTGGCTTCTACAGCGGCATCGAGAATGGCCTCCACATCGACAACGGGCGCCGAAGTCTTCTGTACCATGCCCGGAGTATAATTCGACGTGACGGCGGGAGTGGCCGCAGCGGTTTTGACCGGTTCCTCGGCAGGCTTGCCGAAGATCTTCTCTTTAATCGAACTCAATATCCCCATATATCTTCTCCTTGGTTCAATATTCGGATATGGCTTTATCCGTAATCGTTATTCTATTACTTTCGAACCTTTCAATGCAAGATAGCGAGACAGGCCCGGTAATGAACCGGCGTTTTACTTAAATATACTTTTTACCACATCGTGCATAGACATGCCGTAATACAGATAACCGTAAGCGGCTGCGGCTGCTGTAACCTGTTTACCGTAGTTTCTGGTTTCTGCAACGGTGATTGTTTCTATAAAAATATCTTCCGGCAGAGACGGGACAGCACGGCGAAGGCGGTTTACACGGCCTGGGCCGTAGTTATATCCCAATAACGCCAGCATAGGGCTGCCCATGCTGTTGATCAGATCCTTCAGGTAAAATGCCCCCATGTGGGCGTTAATTTCCGGATTGGTAAGATCGATGTCTCCGTCTGCGGCATAGTCGGGACCGCCGCGGTTTTTTATCGTTGCAGCCACTGCCTTGCCTGTGGCGGGCATAATCTGGGCCAGTCCTACGGCTCCTGCATGGGAAGCAATCGCCGGCGTGAACGCACTTTCGGTTCTGATAAGTCCAAAGAACAACGAAGGGTGAATGCCGTTGTTCCGTGCATTTCTTTCGATAAGCTCAGAAAAAGGGTTGGGATAGTACAATTCCAAATCTGCTCGTTCCATTTCGTATCCTTCCCTGCGCATAAACAGTCCTGTTATCTGTATTGATTCAAGGTAACGTCCGGAAGATGCAAATGTTCCTGCCAGAGTCCGCATTTCTCCTTTGGTATAACGGGCAGCATTTTCCCTTACATAAGCCATAGCATAGGAAGAAGCGCCGTACTGAAAAAATTTAAGATAAAACTCCAGTTCGTCCCCATGCGGAAAATATTCCCTTTTGGAACTCTGGTTTTTAACCGGTACAACGGTTTTTCCCAAATGAGAAGCAGCCAATGCCCGGTAATAAAACGAAGCGTTTCCTTCTTCATAGGCTATTGTGTAATAATCCCTGGCGTTCAAGTTGCGGCCGGATATATAACCAAGAGACACAGCCCTGCCGACAAGATAAGCATATCTGGCTATAATCGATCCGTCTTTTCCGCGGCGAATTGAAGAAAAAACATCAGCCATGTCGCCCCATTTGTTCTGACCGGTAAGATAAACCGACAGCTTGTCCAGGATGTCGTAAAAATCATTATCATTGTGCCAAATGCCCGCATAGTTTCTGATCAATGCCGGTACGGTTTCGGGTTTTTCGGTAAATGCCGAATTGAGTATGTACCAGATACAGGAATCTTTTTGCACATTATCCGGCGCCAGGGTTACGGCGCGTGCAAAGAGATCCTTTGCTTCTTCATGTTTGCCCTGCTGACGTTTGATCCTTCCCGCATAAAACAACAGGATGTATCGAATAGTATTTATTTCGGCTGCGCTGAATTCCACAGTGTCGGATTGCCTGGATACTCCCTGATTAAGAGGGCTGTTATTTCCTGTCCTTACGGCGCTTTCCCAATCGGTAAAAAGTTTAAATCCCCTGTCCCGGCCGGAGGCAACATAGGAACGGCCCAGATCGCCAAGCAGGTTAGTATGGCGGAAAAAAAGGGCAAGCTGGGAGCTCTGCACTCTGTCAAAATGAAGCAGCGCTTCCGTATAGTTTCTTGATAAAACAGCAAGCCTTCCCGCAGCAGCGGTCTTTTCCGCATTGGGCAACGTATATTCATTTAAAGCAAGCATTTCATCGTAAGCCCAGCGATATGCGCCGTTTACTTCCGAATCAAAAAGGAAAGAACGCAGATCCTTTGCGGTAATCAATCCGGGTTTTTCCAGCTTTATGGCAGCCAACAGCGTAAAAGCCCTGTTCCACGAGCGGAATTCTTCCGTTGCTTTTTCCGAAGCAACGTCCGAAGAAAACGGCGAATTATTAAGAGCAAGGACTTCCCTGTTGCGGTCAAGCACATACAACGCCGCACCTTTAAGAGAAATTAATTCTCCGGAAAGATTTCTATTTTTTGCTATTAACGCAAGAATTCGTTTTGCCGTCTCAGTGTCTTTTGATTCTGCCAAAGCCGGAACAAGCTTGCGGCACGCTTCGCTTTTTACCTTGGGAACCGGACTCGCCAGGGCTGCTTCAAAAAGACGTTTTGAACGCAGTTTGTCTCCGGCAGACTCTACAAGCAATCCGGCATAAAATGGGGCGGAAGGATCCAGTTTTGACAGTTGATCCATATTGGAAAGATCCATTTCCAGAATAAAACCAATATCACCCTGCCGAAGGCTTTCGATTGCCGCTTTTCGGGAAAATTCCGCTTTGCCCTTCGCTTCGCATGAATTAAAAGCAAAGGTAAAAAAGAGAATGGCAATAAGAATTCTCTGTGGTCTTTTAATTTCTCGGAGTAATATTAAGTTCCATGCCGGATACAATAAGGTTTGGATTACGTATCCCGTTAGACCGGACAATAAAAGGATAAAGACGGGGATTGCGATAAAATGCCTCCGAAATATCCCAAAGTGTATCGCCCCAACGGATCTTGTAGGCAATTCCTTCGGGAGGGATGGTTTGTGGTACACTATATGAATATACCGGAGCCGACGGCCGTTGTCTTGCAGATACCTCCAGCTGGGGCTGAGGGGGCTTTGTTACAATTATTGTCTGCTGTTCGGACTGAGGGGAGGCCGGCGCAGGTTCAGTTGATTGCTGAGGCAGTGCTTGCTCTGTTATTAATGAAACAGCTTCCTGTTCCGGTTCCCGGGTTTTTTGAACAGAAGGTTCGGGTTGTTTCTGAACGGCAACCGCAGAAGAAGTTTGCCAGCTTATTACCTGCCCCAGTATTGTACTCCTGTTTCTGAACAGGAAAAACCACAATCCAAGACAAAGCAGCACAAGTATAAAGCCAATAATAATAACCACAAGCCAGGGGAATTTCCGGTTTGAAGTAATGGGTTTAACACTGCTTTTCTGTGAAGTTTCCGGTTCAGACTCAAAGTCGAAATCCGAATATTCGTTTTTATCTTCCTCAAAGGATTTAAGGGAAACACTCAGATGGTGTTCGTTCTCCGGATTGCCCAAATCAACGGCATGAGCGGAAATGGAACCGTCCTGCTCGGAACTTAAGGTCATTTCTATGGAAGGTTCTCCTTTGAACTTTTGGGAGATATTTTCTACTACAATACTTCCAATATACATGGCATCCGCCATGGTTTTTTTTAAACTTCTGTATAAATCAATTTGAACGCTTTTTTGGTTGTCGTGAACTGTAGTAAGAACAAGGCGTTTTTTTTCGGCTGAGTTTTCATCCAAAATGGAATAAAAATCCCCATTAGCCTGCTTTATGCCAATACTTCCTGCCATTGGTTCAGCTCCTTAAAACATTTTATTATTATTTATGATGAACTGTAAAGTTCCACTCGGTTCCGGCCTTTTTCCTTGGCTTTTTTCAGGGCCATATCTGCGGTAAATTCAAGGTCCCGTACGTTATCTGCATGTTCGGGGGCGGCAGAAACACCCATGCTGGATTTAATCAATAATTCATCGGCTTCGTTGGTGCCAAGCCGGTTAAGTATTACTTTCTGTACGGCAATTTTTTCACGGATTTTATCCGCTGCCGTTACAGCATCGCTTCCGCTTGTGTCGGGGAGCAGTATTGCGAACTCGTCCCCCGAAAGCCGTGCGGCAATATCTCCGGGACGGCCCATGCTTTTCAGGACTTCCGCAACGGCAATGATCACCTTGTCTCCTCCGGCCTGGCCGTAGCGCTCGTTTATTGCGTGAACTTTATCCAAATCCATCATAACAAGAGACATTTTTCTGGTCCCCACGGCGCCGGTAATAAAACGATCCTTTATTGATTCTTCCAGAAAATTCCGGTTATAAAGACCGGTAAGTTCATCGGTAATAGCCCGCCGCCGTGCTGTTTCCCCCCACTGGACAAGATCTTTCAGGTATTTTGAATTCTGGTTCAACCAGACGTTCTGGACTGCTCCGATAGAGTTGAGCATCTTTATCCCCATCATGGGATGCTCAAAAATAATACGGTAAAAATCTATTCCCTGAAGAACCATAAGTTCCGCATCTTCTTTTGCAACGATTGTCGCCGATCGGGGTTCATTGGCAATGATCGACATTTCACCGAAAAAAGCTCCGGGAGCAATGTCGAACATCCAGCGCTGGGTTCCGTCAGACTGTTTTTTGCTGGCGGAAAGAGCGCCCGAAAGAAGGATAAACATATCCTGTCCGGTATCCCCTTCGTTAAAAATAGCATCACCATAGCTTCGTCTCCCGCTTCGTGACTGCGGGAATCGACAAGTATCTTAAATCGATCCGGCTTAAGCATGATCAAAGCCATTGGTTCTTCAAGAATGCGGTTGATCTCGTCGGTTAAAAAGGTCTGCTTATAAAGACCTGTGCCGGGATCTTCATAAGCCCGGCGGTGAAGTTCATTAACCCAGGAAAGATTCTCCAGCAGTATATTCTGGGTTGATTTGATCCTGCCTGTCATCATCAGAATTGAATTAAGGAGTATACGGGAAATAATGTGCGGTTCCTCGGTAACAAAATCATCCATGGAAAAACCCATGCCCGGAAACATTACCAATATTGAATCTTCTGTTGCTTCTGCATTGGCATCGTACTCCGCTTTACGGGCAAAGTCAAAATCCCCGATTGTGTCGCCTGATGTGTACTGTGCCAACACATCATGTCCCCCGTCATCATGGGGCTTGGAAATACGAACCGCCCCTTCCAGGAGCATATAAAATTGCGTGGCTTTTTGTCCTATGGAAAAGAGTTTTGCTTTTTTGCGCAGAGTGATAATGCAGGAATGTTCCCTGATAAACTGTAATTCCTTGTCCAGAAGAGAACGAAAGAGTTCGGCTTTTTCGATCGGTGCGGGATCCAGAGCCTGTTTTAGCGACTGTTCCAAACAAAAACCTCTTTATGAGATTATACCCGGCATAGCAGTTTTTTTCTACGCTTTATAATGAACAATTATGCCATCTTGTCAGGAACTTTGCAATAAAGTATTATTACCCAATGAAGATCTGGATAAAACTGCTGATAGGCTCGGTGCTGGGAATAGTTCTGGGCTTTTTACTTCCTTATGAAAACCAGACTGTTTTTTCTGTCATGTCCTGGCTGGAACAGCTGGCTCTTCGTATAGGCCGCTATGCCGCCATTCCAATGATGTTTTTTTCATTGATTATTGCAATATACGAACTTCGGCAGGATCGTGAATTCTGGCCTGTGGTTGGACGCAGTTTTTTGGTTATGATAGGAGGAGCGGCATTTATTATTACAATGGGGATCATCGTAACCTTTTTGTTTTCTCCCGCCCGGATTCCAATTTTAATCGAAGAACAATACGAGACCGTGTCCCTGCATATACCTGATCTTGTACTGGGACTCTTTCCTTCCAACCTTTTTTCCACATTGGTTAATGACGGTTTTTACCTGCTGCCTGCCTGGTTTCTGGCTTTTTTTCTTGCTATGGGCCTTGGGCTGGACAGAAACTATTCCAAACCTGTGCTGTCTCTGGGGGATTCGCTTTCCAGAATTTTCTACCATGTGGCAACCTTCTTTTCCGAAATCCTTGTACTGGTGATCATTGCCCTTGCCGCTTACTGGGCGATCCGTTATCATGCGGCCCTGCGTTCCGATGTGTTCCGCGACCTGATTCTTCTTTTAGGTGTTTTTTCCTTTGTCCTGGCTTTCGGAATCTTCCCCCTTTTCCTTTTTATACTTCAGCCGAAAACCAACCCGTGGATTAGCCTTTATGGATCCCTGGGAACGGCCCTGGCAGGTTTTTTTTCGGGAGACATCAATTTTACCTTGCCCGTGTTGTATCGTCATGTAAAGGAAAATCTGGGTGTCCGCCGCCGCTCCAATGCAGTAACGGTAAGTCTTTTTTCCATATTCGGACGGGCAGGAAGCGCAATGGTAGCGGCTGTTTCTTTTATTGTAATTATCAATTCCTATTCACGTTTGGGCATTGCCTTGTCGAATGTAGTTACCATTGGATTGTATGCTTTTTTAATTTCTTTTTGTTTGGCCGGTCATCCGGCGAATGGGGCCTATACCGCTTTGGCGGTGTTGGGCATGTATTACGGTAAAGGTTTCGAATCAGGGTATCTTATCCTTAAACCAATGGCTTTTTACCTGATCGCGGTAGGAACCTTTTTGGATGTTCTGTTCTGTTCCTTTGGTTCTTATGCGGTAGGAAAATGGAGCGGTTTCCAGGAAGACAAGGATATGCGGCACTTTATATGATCTTTTTAGGTTTTATTGCATTAATTCCGGCGGGATTTATTGCCGCCCTGGCCCTTTCAAAAAAGACCAGCCCTGAAGTCAAAAAGGTATCAATAATTGCCTTTATCATTATTGGTTTAACGTTTATTATCTGTACGATTATTCTTCTTGTTATGTTTGGTTCTCCGGCGGGAGTAAGTGAAGGGTATTCAGATTTTCCCATAGAAGAACCGGTAAAGAAAGCAGAGAAAGATTTCTTTCCGGTATTAATTGCATCAATAGCGGTGCTTATTCTGATGATTTGGGTAACCATTTCGGCAATCCGGGAACAGCGCAGAAAAAAGAGCTGAATGAAACTTCTAGGCGAAGGTCTTAAACAGATTTGTGCTGCAGATAAAACCGCCGCTTGTTTAATCGAAAACCGTTTTGAAGAAATTACCGAAGCTTTGCAGCTTTATATTAATGAGATAGAACGTTTTAACGCTGCCTACGGCCTTGTAAAGGCAGATGATCGGGATACATTAATTATAAAACATATTCTTGATTCACTGGCTCCCCTGGGACATATTGCGAATTTTTTAGGCATGGAAGATAAAACCGAAAAAACGCTTGCCGATGCAGGTTCCGGAGCGGGATTACCAGGCATACCGCTGGCAATTTGTCTGAGCAAAATGAATGTTACCCTGATAGAACGGATGGGCAGGCGCTCCGGTTTTTTACGCAATGTTTGCGCCGTGCTTGTTTCGGCGTTTCCCGGTCCGGAATTTCCGCGTATCACTGTAGAAGAAATGGAATTGGAAAAAACCCTTCCAGGCAGATTCAATTGTCTTGTCCTGCGGGCCTTAAGCCCGCTTGAAAATACTTTTGTTGCAAAGCTTGCCCGGCTTCTTGACAAGGGAGGTATAATCGCAGCTTACAAGGGAAAACAAACAATAGCTCAGGCAGAACTGAACAGCCTGAAAGGGTACACCACAGAACTTATCCCGCTTACTGTACCGTTTCTTAATGAAGAACGATGCCTGGCGGTGATACGGCCATAGAAAACAATAAAACATCTACCTTATATTTCCTGTTTGATTAAAAACTGCTTTTGTAATTTCTGTTGACATATTGAAAAAAGTACAAGAGGATTAATCAGGGCGCACATATTAAACATACGGGAAAAAACATGGTTAATGGATATTCAGTGTACGCATACTCAAGCCGGCCATTGTATGCGGCGAATGAAAGTTCCTGCGGTTTTCCTGTTAGCAATGCAAAAGAATCCACAAAAGGAAAAATATTGTTTTCGTCTATCAGAATGTTCTCGCAGGTTGGTTATAATGAGGTTACCATGCGTGACATTGCCAAAGAAGTCGGCATTAAGCCGGGATCGATTTATAATCATTTCAAATCAAAAAAAGAAATATTGGATGAGATATATGAATATTACGGCGAGCAATGGAACAAAGCACGGCCGGACATTGACAAACTGCTCAGCATGGCCGAGACCGACCCGCCGGCCGAAGTTCTGATGAAAATGCTTTTCGACTGGAAGCCGGAAATAAAGGAGACAATGAACCGCATATATATTATTGCAACCCGTGAAGCAATGATCCATCCCGAGAGCATGGAACTGGTACGGAATCTGGTAATGGAAAGAGTAAAACTGGTCCCAAAACTGCTGTTGGAACGAATGATCGAACTGGACAGGATCGAGCCTATTGATATCAACGCATTTGTTAATATTTTGTCGGGTTCACCTCAACCAGCGACAGCGAAGTGATCATCAACCTGATTTCAAAAAACTATAAAAAAGGCCTGGAGAAAGCCCTTACCGATACAATCAAATTTATCAAAGGCTCCTATGCACTGGTACTGCTTACCGGCGATGCCCTTGTCGGCGCCAGGGATCCAAACGGCATCAGGCCGCTGTGTTTGGGTAAACTGGACGGCGGCTGGATACTGGCAAGTGAATCCTGCGCCATTGATGCTGTGGGGGGTGAATTTGTCAGGGACATAGAACCCGGTGAAGTGGTAATTATCAAACAGGATGATGTATTTTCTTTTATCTTCAGCGAAAAAACCCGCCGCGCTGTCTGTGCTTTTGAATATGTGTACTTTGCCCGGCCCGACAGTGTAATTGATTCAATTGATGTTTACGGATCAAGAATACGTGCAGGAGAAATTCTGGGTAAGGAATCTGCTCTTGCTGCCGATCTTGTTGTCGGCGTACCTGATTCCGGAGTTCCCGCTGCAATTGGTTACGGCAGGGCGACAGGTACGCCTTTTGGTCTGGGAATCGTAAAAAGTAAATATGTAGGACGTACATTTATCGCCCCTAACCAGACTATGCGTGAAAAAACAGCTCTGGTAAAACTTAATGTAATAGAAAGTGAAGTCCGGGGTAAACGTGTAGTGATTATTGATGATTCCATTGTCCGCGGTACAACTTCACGCAGGCTGGTTGCCATACTCAGAGCTGCAGGAGCCAAAGAAGTTCATATCAGAATTTGTTCGCCGCCGGTACGGTTCCCCTGTTATTTTGGCATTGATACTCCTCATCGCAAGGATTTAATAAGCAACGTAAACGGGGGGGTAAACGAACTGTGTACTTCTTTGGGTGCGGACAGTTTGGCTTTTATCAGCATAGCAGGATTGCTGCAGTCGATTGATCCGGATTGTTCCGGCAGCTTCGAGAACGGCGGTTTTTGCCTGGGTTGTTTTTCGGGCGAATATCCGATACCGGTGGCAGGCGAACAGCATTAATACCCTGATATTACTCTATTATGATTTAGCAATAAAAAAATAAAAATTTAAAATAAAAAGAAAAAAATTCCGGAATTACTTGATTTGCAATTTTTATTTCACTATGGTTTACAACGTGGAAGAAAAAAAATACAACGAAATTAATCAGCGTGTTAAAGAGCTTCGCAAAGCTCTTAATATGACACAGGTAAGTTTTTCCCAGGTTATTGCTCTTTCTTCAGGATACCTGGCCGGAATTGAAACAGAAAAACGCAGGGTGAACAACCGGCTTATCAAGTTGATCTGTTCTTCCTTTAAAGTAAACGAAACATGGCTTCGCAGCGGGAATGGTGATATGTTTGCGGAAGAGGATAATGAGCAGTATATCAAGCTGGTTGGATTGTTTAAGGAATTAAACAGCAAGTACCGGGATTACATTTTTAAGGAGATCAACCTTCTCCTGAAAATGCAGGAAGAAATAACCGAAGAAAGCCCCGGGATTATTTTACAAAACATTGAATAATCCCGCTTGGTAATATCCGCTGTTTTTGCTATTCTGCAATAAGCAATGAATTATAAAGAAGCCGGTGTTGATATTAACGAAGGTTACCTGGCTGTAGAAAAATACCGGGATCTGGCGGAAGCTACCAGGGCTTATCATAAAAATTCGGTTCTCAGCGGTATTGGCAGTTTTGCAGGTATGCTTTCCCTGAAAGAGGGCGCCGAAGGCATGGAAGAGCCGGTACTGGTTTCCGGAACTGACGGCGTGGGTACAAAACTTGACATTGCCTTTGCATTAAACAAATACGATACAGTCGGCATCGACTGTGTCGCCATGTGTGTTAATGATATTCTCTGTCACGGAGCGCGCCCGCTTTTTTTTCTGGATTACCTTGCCTGCGGAAAACTCAATGCCGGTGTTGCGGCAAAGATCGTTGAATCTGTTGCGGCAGGCTGCAAAGAAGCGGGCTGTGTGCTTTTGGGCGGAGAAACAGCGGAAATGCCCGGCTTCTACGAAGAAGGAAAGTACGACATAGCCGGTTTTGCCGTTGGCCTTGTTGACCGTAAAAAAATCCTTGACGGAAAAGCCGTGCGTGAAGGAGATGTACTTTTAGGCATTGCGTCTTCCGGCCCTCATTCAAACGGGTTCAGTTTAATTCGCAAAGTACTGCCAAACCTGGAAGAGGATTTCGGCGGAATGCCCCTGGGCAGAGCTTTACTTGAACCTACCAGAATATATGTAAAACCTGTACTTGGATTAATGGAAAAAATCCCTATTCACGGCATGGCACACATTACCGGCGGCGGCTTTTACGAAAACATACCTCGTATGTTTCCCAATAACGGCAACCAATGTTTCCGTGCGTTGATCAATAGTAATTCCTGGACCATCCCTGCAATTTTTAACCGGATTGCCTCAGGGGTGGCGGAGTTAAAAGAAAGCGGAGCGGAGGCGGAAAAAGCGGGAAAGGATTTACTGCAGACTGACGGGGATCTTCGTAAAATGATGTTTAATACTTTTAATATGGGAATTGGTTTTGTTATTGCTGTAGACGGAGGCGATGTAAAGCAGGCACAGGAATACCTTGACGGCAAAGGTTACCCTGCCCGGGAAATTGGCA
>WRIX01000029.1:0-10702 GCA_009782495.1 Treponema sp. | reverse complement strand
GGAAAGAACGCCGCGAAGAACTTTCCAACCGCCTTCTTGGAATTGCACATGAATATCAGGCAGAATTGATTATACTGGCAGGTTTTCTTTCTATATTGCAGGGAGAACTGCTTAGTGAATACGAAGGCCGGATTATTAACCTTCACCCTGCTTTGCTTCCAAAATACGGCGGAGCGGGAATGTATGGTTCAAGAGTCCACGAAGCAGTTCTTGCAGCAGGGGAAAAAGAATCGGGTTGTACGGTTCATCTGGTTGATGCGGGAACCGACACAGGGCCAATTCTGCTTCAGCGGAAAGTTCCGGTACTACAGGACGACACAGCTGAAAGCCTTGCAGAACGGATACACAAGGAAGAACATATTGTTATTGTGGAAGCTGCACGGCTGATGCTCGGCAAACAAGGCAAATAACAGAAACCGAAGCATAATCATATTATAAGGAAAGAATAATGAAAAAGCGGGCTCTAATCAGTGTTTTTGACAAATCAGGTATTGATGAACTGGCATCGTTCCTTGCCGGTTCCGGCTGGGAACTGCTGTCTACAGGCGGTACATATAAATTTCTTCAGGACCAAAAAATTCCCGTAACCGAAGTCTCTTCGGTTACAGGATTTCCCGAGTGTCTTGACGGACGGGTAAAAACACTCCATCTGGCAATTCATGCGGGGATTCTGGCACGAAGAGATGAGCCTTCACACATGGAAACCCTGGAAAAGCTGGGCCTGGGAACCATAGACCTTGTTTGTGTAAATCTCTATCCGTTTTTTGAAAAAGTTCAGGCAGGACTCAGCACCTGTGAGACAATTGAATTCATTGACATAGGCGGACCAACAATGCTTCGCTCTGCGGCAAAAAACTACCGGGACATGATCGTGCTTACAGACCCTTCGGATTATGTACAAACGATTGAGTTTATAAAGGTCGGAACGATACCGGAGGATTTTAAGAAATGCCTTGCGGGAAAAGTTTTCGATCTTACTTCCGCTTACGATGCCGCTGTTGCCCGGTATCTTTTAAACGAAGAGTATCCTGCATATTGGCCGTTGGCGTTAAAAAAATCCCAACAGCTCCGTTACGGTGAAAATGGACATCAAACAGCGGCGCTGTACCTTGCTGCAGACAGTACCGGCGCTGTAGGGGGTATGAAACAGCTTAATGGCAAAGAACTGGGCTATAACAATATCAGGGATCTCGACCTGGCATGGAAAGCCGCCTGTGCGTTTGGTTTACCTGAGGGAAACCATTCACCGTTTGGAAAAGACGATTTAATACAGCTTGGTATTAAAAGCGAATCGGGTGCGGGTTTTCTTCCCGTGTGTGCCGCTGTAAAGCATAACACGCCCTGCGGTATTGCCCTGGGTTCATCGTTGCTTGAGGCGTATGAAAAAACCTATGCCTGCGATCCGGTTTCGATTTTCGGCGGCATTGTGGCCTGTACGGTAAAACTGGATGCGGCTACAGCGGCAAAGCTGGCGGAACTCTTTTTGGAAATTGTAGTTGCCCCGGATTTTGAGGATGCAGCGCTGGAAATCCTAAAAACAAAAAAGAATCTCCGTGTGATGAAAGCCCGCTGTGCCCCACAGGACAAAGCAGAGTGCATTACTGTTGACGGCGGGCTGTTGGTTCAGCAGACGGATCGCAAGCTGCTGGAAAAATGGGAAGTAGTAACGCAGGCCAATCCGGAAGATTCAGATATAGCCGATATGATTTTCGGCCTGCGGACAGTGAGCTATGTAAAAAGCAATGCCATTGTTGCGGTAAAGGATCGAGCCGCGATTGGCATAGGCGGCGGACAAACCAATCGTATCTGGGCAGCGGAACAAGCCCTTGCACGGAGCGAACAGGCAATAAAGTCTTTAGCGGAAAATCCTTCGTTTCAGGGAAAAGCAATTGCAGACGGTAAACCAGCAAGGGTGCTGGCTTCGGATGCATTTTTTCCCTTTGCCGATGTAGTGGAAACGGCAGCGGCGGCCGGAATTAAGGCAATCATTCAGCCCGGCGGTTCAATCAGGGATAAAGAATCAATAGAAGCTTGTGACAAACTCGGTATTGCAATGGTCTTTACAGGAACACGGCATTTTAAGCATTAAGTTGCAATCGGTTTACACACATCTATCCAGGCTTTATAGTGCGAATACTCTTCAAGTTCCGGTAGCGTCAGTTCAATACAGGAATTACTGCTGCCGCATGCCGGAAAAACAGTCGTGAACCGTTTCATTGAATCGTCAAGGTATACATCAACTTTCGGCGGAAGGGCAAAAGGACAAACGCCGCCAATGGCATGGCCGGTGAATTTCAGCACTTCTTCGGGGTTCAGCATCCTCGCTTTTAAATTGAAGCAACTGCGAAACTTCTGGTTGTCTATTTTCACATCACCTGCAACAACTACTATCATCGCAGCGCTATCTGAACTTTGCGCAAGCTGAGTACCCTGCGCAAGCTGAGTACTTAACGCAAGTTCAGGGCCTCGCAGGGAAATGCTCTTTGCAATTCGGGCAGGGATTACTCCCACGGCAGCGGCAGCAAGTTCCACAGTAGCGGTGGAAATGTCCATTTCAATAATATCTTTGTCTTTGCTCCAGCGGCTTAAATAGTGCCGAACCTGTTCTATGGACATAAAGCGGTAATTATATTATATTCTTTCGGCTTTAAAGTTTTGCCATATACGGAGCGTATTGCTTGTCGGATATTGCAATGTGATTTAAAAGCCAGTCTTTAAGAAACCGGGCCATTTCGATACCCGCGGTATCTCCTGCTTTGTAATCCTGCATCGATTTTAGCACTGACGCCACAAAATCATCGTGCTGTTTTCTTTGTTCACTCAGGTTCGGAAAATCAGCCTGTAACATATATTTTTCTTCTTCGGAGAAGTGGTTTCTGGCGTATTCCACGGCTTTTTTAATTGTCTGCAAAAAGACTTTATCGGCGGCGGCAGTTCCCTGTTTGCAGGCTTCAAACAGTTCGTTGATCATTTTTACCAGCTCTTTATGCTGGTTATCCATGGGCTCAAAGCCCACCGAATAAGCATCGTCCCATGTAACAGAATCTACATTCATAAATCACTCCTTTGTCAGTTCTGCCAAACTGTCCTTATCAAACCATACAGGCATGAGGCGCAAGAGTTTATACCCGGTGTCTTTCCGGCCCTGATGCCTGTATTATACCATATCCTGAAACATGAATCAGGAGATTATTTCGATTTTCTTGTCCGGGAAGCAGATTTTGCTCCGGGGGTTTTTGCGGCCTTTTTCCGTTTTTCCGACAATGATTTTGGCTTTGCTTTAACGGCCCCGGACTTTGGTTTAGCCGCCGGTTTTTGGGCTTTCGGAATGCCTTTTAAGATACTCTGCAGCTTTTTATCGCCATTCGCTTCTTCAAGCAGCATCTTCCTCTGTAAGTCAAGCCAGAAAGCCGGAGGTTTTCCGAAGAATTTAGCAAGACGTAAAACAACAGGGATGGTCAATTTGGATTGCCCTGAAACAAGTTGATTAACCATGGAAGGACTCAAGGTTATCCGCTTTGAAAGGGACAGGTTACTAAGTTGATATTCATCCATGAGGGATTTAAGAACAACTGCGGGGGTCTGGCTAGATTTAGACATTAAAAACTCCTTTTGTTTGGTATTATTAATTTTTTATTACAAATCTTTTATGTATGTCAAGAAGGCGGGCGGTGATTGTTGTCATTGTGTCTGAAATCATGTATACTATAACCCATGAAAACAAGCGATTACAAAATCGACTCCGGTAAATCCGCAAAACTCGATTCCTTCCCCACCCGGTACGAAGGCAAACTCACCAAAGAAGAAGGCCTTAAAAAGCTGGCGGAGCTTACAGAGCGGCTGCAGGTCCTCCAGGATCTTCTTTACGCGGACGGCAGGAAGGCCATTCTTGTCGTACTCCAGGCAATGGATGCGGCGGGCAAAGACTCGACCATAAAGAAAGTTTTCGGGCCTATTAATCCCCAGGGCTGTAAAGTGGCTTCCTTCAAAACACCCAACTCAACCGAACTTGCCCATGATTTTCTCTGGCGCATACACCAGAATGTTCCGCGCAGAGGACATATAGGGGTTTTTAACCGTTCGCATTACGAAGACGTTCTTATTGTTCGTGTCAAAGAACTTGCCCCAAAAGATATTGTCAAAAAACGCTACGACCACATCAACAACTTCGAGGCGCTTCTCCATGACGAAGGCACACATGTTGTCAAGTTTTTCCTCCACATTTCCCGTGACCATCAGAAAGCGCAGCTTCAGGAAAGGCTTGATACACCGGAAAAGAACTGGAAGTTCAGCCCCCAGGACATCCCCGAAAGGCTCCGCTGGGATGATTATCAAAAAGCCTTTGAACATGTCTTCGAAAAATGCTCCACTCCCGAAGCGCCGTGGTACATCGTGCCTGCCGAGCGCAAATGGTTCCGCAACCTGCTTGTGGCACAGGTTCTTGTTGAGACCCTCGAAAGCATGAACCTGGAATATCCTAAAGTGGATTTCGACCCTCGCGAGATAAAGATTCCGTAAGAATTGGCTGTTTTACAACGAAACATGATTCACCCTATGTAGCGTGTCTTCTCTGCCCCCGCCGCTGCGGAGTTGATCGAAGTTATTCTAATATACAGAAAGAATATGGATATTGTAGAGAAAGTTCAGTTTTGCGCCTGGCTTGTGCATCAATTCACAGGGGAGAAGAGCCGCCTGTCAGCGGAACCGGCGGATCGGGGACTATCTTTGTAAGCGGTTGTAACCTGGGCTGTGTTTTTTGCCAAAACCGGCAAATAAGCACTAAGGGTACAGGTAAAACAACAGATACTGCGGAATTTACAAAAATTTGCCTAACCTTACAGGAAAAAGGCGCGGAAAACATCAATATCGTTACCGGAAGCCATGCGGTTCCGGCAGTTGCAGAGGGAATTACAGCCGCAAAGAAACAAGGGCTGGAAATACCCACTTTATGGAATTCATCAGCGTATGAATTACCGGAAACACTGGAAATGCTTGGCGAAATCGTCGATGTCTTTCTTCCGGACATGAAGATGCTGGACGGTACCATTGCAGGGCAGTTCTTTAATGCCCCGGATTATCCTGCCGCAGCATCGGCAGCAATCGAGAAAATGCTGGAAATGCGAAAGATTCGCTTCGACTCCGCGCGTCTTGTGTCAGGGGTAATGGTTCGTCATTTGGTACTGCCGGGACATCTGGAAGCAAGCCGCGAAGTATTACGCTGGTTTGCCGATCATTGCGGCGGACAGGCGCTGCTTTCACTTATGTTCCAATATACACCTATAACAGATATGGCAGAAAACGCTCCGGATCGGTACATCACCGAAAAAGAATACGACACCGTGCTGGGTTGGCTGGCTGAATTCAACATAGAAGACGGGTATTGCCAGGAATTGGTTCCGGGAAACACCGACTGGCTGCCGGATTTCGGCAAATATAACCCGTTTCCGTCCGATTTATCGATTCCTGTATGGCATTGGAAAAACGGGTTTATTCGAAGGAGCTTTATTTAAAAAACCTTCTATGATATAGTAAAATACTGCATTATAGTGTCCGAAAATCGGTATAGGTATGGGTAAAAACAAAGCTGTTTATGCCCCGGGAGAACTTTCCAAGACCCGGGACAGATTAAAAATTGAACACCTTGATTTAGACGAAGCCAAACGCATGACCAAACTGCTGGGAGGCGAAGTCGGTTACGAAAGATCCGAAGACCAGGAAGCTACACGAAATAAACAAAAAGTACGGAACGAAGTAGTCGAAGTAAATATTGGCGGCCGAGGCAAGCGCGGGCGCCGTATTGATCTTGCTTCGGGCGATGACGAACTTGACAACATGGACTGGAAGGAATACCGCAAAAAGAAAAAAAAGGAGAAAGAGGGAGATCCGTCCGATGATCCATCGGCCTCATTAACATCAAATTACTGGGAACGGGTTAAAATGGACAAATTCTGCGGCCAGGGGGAATTTGAAATAAAAAGTCCCGGCCAGGTATTGATTTCCATGCTGTCGATCCTGAGTGAACCTCCCGACAATGTTAATCCGGCTTTTGTAACCAGGCGAATAAATGAATACTACAAACGAATTGAAACCCTGGTTACCTCTGTTCGTACCCTGCTGCCCCGGAACAACATGAAGCGCAACGAAAAACTTAAAAAAGCTTCTCCGTTTGACTTTGCCATACTGGATACATTTCGTTATTGGAATATTGATTCAATTTCATCCAATCTTTCCCGGATTCAAACCCGTCCAAGAAACGTTAAAACAGTGGATTTTACGGAAATAGTCCGGGAAATATACAAACCCATGTATATACTTGAGCAACTTAATACAGAAACCCATATTAAGGGAGCATTTAAACTGCTCTACAAGGTTCTTTTTCTGGAAAACCCAACCGAGGCCAAAGGGAAATACCAGGAATTGATACGTACCGCACTTTCTTCGTACAGCACAATTACCAGGGATATAAGATATCAGCTTTATCCTTTGCTGATGAAACTTGTTTCCAATTGCTGGATCCCCTATGAAACATTTTTTCACGAACGAAAAAACCGTATCCGGGCTTTTCTGCAGGTAACCGAGAAGAACCGTATTAGTCCTCAAATGGAAAATGCCGCAACTGCGGAAGAAGTTGCCGAAATAGCCGAAGAGACAGAAGAAGCAAAAACAGCTGAAGAACATCCGGAAACCAAGGAAATTTTTGACGAAAGCAACATGGATGAGCCTCTGACCGAGGAAGAACGGCAAAAAAAACAGGTACATGAATCTAAAGCCAAGGCCCGGGAAAAAGGTCTTTCAGCCCTGGAAACACTGTTCCCAAAAGCAGGATGGGATCGGATCCATTTATTTCCGGATCTTTACCCCTACTTTTCAGATGTGTTCTCTTTAAAAAAAGGCGTGGAATTAATTGCTCCAACGGATCCTCTTCAACAGGTGTATATTTTTTCCATTATTCTTGAGGAACTGTTCTTTGGCCTTCGTTATACGGAATTCGGCGTAATTATGGGATCTGACGGAAACCCCGAACGTTTGGATGATTCAATGAACCGTATCATCAACGGCTGGCAGCGAAAAATTGAATCAAGTTTCGAAAAAGAATACCTGCCAAGGCTGGCCGAATATTGCGGGCTTCTGGAAAACACCGCTGAATCAAGAACCAGTAATTATGCCAAACGGCTTTTAAATGAACTCCAATGGGCAAAACGGCTGTACTTCCTTCCTTATTATAAATTTGAATCTATCATGCCGCCGCCGTTCCAAAAAAATACTACCGACTCGCTTTACCCGGAAGTCCGTTCCCTCCGGCGTTACCTTACCGCCATAGCCGCCGGAATTGAGCAAAGCAATAAACGCGGCGGCGCCGATAACAGGGCTCCCTGTGACGGCATTGATAACCCGTGGGATCCCTATGTGTTCCAGGTACCAAACCCGGTTTCCAAACGGCTTGATCAGCTGCTTGCCCCGAAAAAACGAAACAATGCCTCGCTGATTTTCTTTACCCTTGCAATTACCGTTGTGCTGGATCAACTGTTAAACGATGAAGACAGTTGGGCCTACGGTGACCGATCCGGCGTGCTTTTCCGCAGCGAAAAAGGCGAAGGAGTACGTCCAACATTCAGTGTCGACGATAAAGTTGACACTGAACAGCTTTTTAAACAGGAACTTAAAAAACGCCAGATCGTAGCAGCCCAGGCGGAAGCAAAAAAGAAAGCTTCGGAGCTGAATGTCTAAAAAATCTTCTTACACATGGGAGGAGTCGCCGCCGTTAAATCATGCCAAGCGGAATAAAAATACACAGGAGTAACGCATTAAACAGCGCAAGACCGCCGATGAACAACCATTGTGTTTTCGGCTTTGCGTCCGGTACCAGGTAAGCAGCCAGGAAAAATGGTATGTAGGTGGTGATAAATACGGGAAGCGCTCCCCACCACGGATATACCCAGATAAATGCCGGTGTTGATGCGAGAAAAATTTCCACCAGGCTGAATAATGCCGCATTGGCAACGGCAAATAACACGCGGTTGTTAATACCTAAAATCTTTTTCTTTGGGTCTTCGGGCAGCAGCTTATGCGTGGCGAGACCAGCAATGGAAAACATCATCGAAAGTTCCCAGCTTACGCCGATTAGCAGTATAAAGCTGGTGCTTTGGGCAGAAACCGTCCATAAGGCATAACCTGTAACACCGCATATAATCGCATTGGTGATTTCATACAGCCAGTGAACCATGTACAAAGCCAGTCCCGCGACAATACCGGAAAAGTTTTTGCGCTGATATTCTGTTGCATAAACATATACGACAAACGCAAGAATAGCGATAAACGTCCAGTGGAAATTATCTGTATTACGAACTGCCGCCCTGGCCAAATCGGCTAATGGTTTATTACTCATAGTTCCGAACAGCATATAGGTTTGCCTCCTTAAATAAGCTGTAATAAATATAGAATATTCTTTTGAAATTTTAGTGTCAATCGGAAAAGAAATGAATTCTACACAGAAGAAAATGAGCAGAACGCTAGTTTTGATATACTTCGAGACGCCCTTTTAGTGAGTGTGGAGATCTTCCGAAAAATACTTCTCTATGGAAACAGCCATTATTTCTGGGATTTGGAACGGGGAAATCCCCAGGTTATTTACCGTTTTCCTTCTCCGGAATTGACGGGAGCTTATGCATCATTTACCCCTTTCCACCCTCAGCAAGGTTGTATTTATTATAGAATAACTGATTTGGAAACAAAAAGATCTGTTGCTTGTATCGATGTTAAGAATCCTCCGCATCAAACCCAATCTTTTTAGTCTTTGGCGGTTTTTCAATGAGATTATTCAAAGCGATAATGATCTGTTCAATTGCCTTGTCGTGTTTTGAAAGTTTGTAGTCAGTATTTTCAATATAGACCATAAGAAGCTTCCGTAATTCGGCAATTTGCTCATTTGTATCGCTTTTAGTTAGTACATAATGCCTTAATTCAACAAAGGCTCGCATGATGTTGATGTTTACTATTACCGCTTTAGAGCTATTAAGAACAGAAGCCAGCATTGTTACGCGCTGTTCAGTAAAAACATAGGGCAACACATCTGCCACCATACTGTACACTTGAGGTTCTAAATTGGAACCTCAAGTTTTCCCATTCGGATTTAGTAAGCTGGAACATAAAGTCATCCAGAGGGGAACCTTCGCTCGCTACTGCTCACTCGGTGGAGTATACAGGGAAACCTAACCATGTGACAATGATCGTGTTGTTCATGGCGAATGAGGCGGTTTTTTGAAGCCTGCAAAGATGAGCCAAAACTCGCACCACTGGTGAGAGAATTGACATGGACTAACAACCTGCTCATTATGGCAGGAAAAAAATCAAGCAAAGCCAGAGAATTCTACATCAAATTATGTATGAATCGGAAAAATAAGGCCCACAAAACCATGATTCATATCGAATTTTTAATGTTTCATGCAGCGGAGGTTTTTAAGGAGAAATTGCTGATAGACTTGATGTATAGGATCCTCCCTAAACAACCATTGAAACGGAAGATCAGGAGTTTTTTATGTCCAAGTTCAATTTTTTATGCTTTTTTGTGTTTTTTCAGATATTTTCTGCTTCTTGCCAGACTTCTTCTCCGTCAATAGCCGAACAGGTTATGAGAGCTCATGGCGCTGCCTTTCCCGAAGCAATAAGCCGCGTCGAAGAGAGGGATGGGGATTGGGCCGTGCTGCTGCGTGGTAAATGGTTTTACTATGCAGATGGCCGTCTGCTCCCCGATGAAGAACGAAATAACGCAAGCTCCTGGGCGCAGCAGTCTTTTTATAATTACCCTGCCGAACTTCCCCCCTGGAAGGAGCCGGAAGGTGAACAGGCGGAATGGCTTCGGAATGAGCTGAACAACCGCAGGGAAGACCCGCCCAAACGGAACCCGGATTTTTATGACATTCTGTGGCGGGCATCTACCGAAAAAGAAGCTACCGCCAATATGGTACGAATTAATTTTTTTGGAAAGAATTTTGATGTTCACAAGGATCTGAAAGATATCCTTGTAAAGATCGATGCTTTGGTAATGGTAAAGGCGAAAACCGATAAGGAAGTACGGGATTTTCTAAACGAAATAGGTTATATCGGCGCTTTTAACTGGCGTAATGTAGCTGCAACGGAGAGCCGGAGTTATCACTCTTATGGAATAGCCATAGACATACTGCCGAAAAATTTACAGGGCCGTGCAACATATTGGCAATGGACTTCGGATGAAGGTAACCTTGAGTGGTACAAAGTGCCCTACGAAAAACGCTACCATCCTCCCATGTCTGTTGTAAAGATTTTTGAGCAACATGGATTTTGCTGGGGAGGCAAGTGGTCTCTCTTTGATACCATGCATTTTGAATATCGTCCTGAAATTTCGATACTGTTTGGAATAAATTCAGATGATCAAACATTTATTCCGCCGGAAGGTGTCAGTTGTACAGGCGATATGTTCATGATATTTGATGGCTTTTAATTGTATATGGGCATACAGTAAAACATTTTCCGCAAAGTGTTATTTCTCTGCACAATCTCTGCAAACCACAATTTAGCGAACTGAACGCATCGATATAAATTTGGTTCTTCCGGCTATATAGTGGAAGGGGAAAGGTCTAAATTTCCCAGATGAAACAAAATTGCGTTTTTAAATCGAGTCCTATTCCTAAAACCACAGGCCATGCGTTTAATTCGTTGTATACTG
>WRIX01000028.1 GCA_009782495.1 Treponema sp. | reverse complement strand
TACCGGTGTAAGAATGCTGATCAGCCAGATTGTGCCTGCATTTAAAGGTATTTCCGACAAACTTGTACCCAATGCAATTCCCGCTCTGGACTGTCCGGTAATTTTTAACTATAAACCCAATGCGGTAATTATCGGCTTTGTCGTAGCCATGATCGTTTCCACAATATTGATCCTTGTCTGCAATACTCTTAATGTATTCGGGATCATTCTTATCCCCCTTGTAATTACGTCATTCTTTGAATGCGGTACCGCTGCGGTTATCGGCGAAGGTCAGGGAGGACTAAGAGGCTGTATAATAGGCACTATATGCGCAGCAATTGTTATGGTTGCTATAGTCGGCGTTTCTGCCATTGTCTATTCCGGAACCATACAGAACTGGATGCTGATATTCGGCGGTAACGACTTCTCCCTCTTCGGGCCAATTGCACGATTTGTCGGGGGCATTTTCGGTATGGCCCAATAAAGCAAGCCTTTTTTATACAGGCGAGCCATTTTCAAAACTCTGTTGGTTTTGAAATAACCTAAGGTGGAAAAGGACAGTTCAATTTGCATGGACTGTCCTTTTTCCTTGTTTATTTGAAAAAAGAAAATTAAAATAAAATTAAGGAGAAGAACGTGTTACTGGGAGAAATTATAAAAAATAAACGCGTTCAATTTGCAGAAAAAGCTGAAAATTGGGAAGATGCAATCAGGCAGAGCTGCAAGCTATTAATTAAAGAAGGAACCATCAGCCCGGAATATGCCGACGAGATTATTGCTGCAGTTAATGAGATGGGGCCTTATATTGTACTTATGCCCGGATTTGCCCTTCCTCATGCAATGAAAAATTCAGAACACGCACATGGTACGGCTATTGCATTTATGAAACTTGCAGAACCTGTTTCCTTTAGCAAAGACAACCGTGAAAAAGATGCTTCTGTTTTTTTTACATTGGCAGCAAGAGACTCGGAAGAACATTTAAAAAATATGAGAAAACTCTGGAAGATGCTGACCAACGAAGAACTCTGCGCGGATTTGCTTAAAGTTAGTTCAGCGGAAGAACTTATGGCCCTGGATAAAAAATACTCATGACGATCTTAACCGGAAACGGCGTATCCCCGGGAATTGCCGTTGGAACGATTCACGTTTACAGCGGATTTCAAATTATTCCTGAAAAAAATATATGTCCGCCCGGAGAAGAACGATCCCAATTGGATCGTTATGAGACTGTTAAGACAAAAGCTCTGGATGAACTTGAACAGATATTTCTTGCGATGGAAATAAAAGATCCTGAAAAGGCAAAGATTTTCAGAGCTCACCAGGATATCGTTAACGATGTTGCCATAAACGAAGAAATTCCCGATAAAATACAGAACGAACATTGGACCGGAGATTGGGCAATATATAAAATATACGAAACCTTTTTACGAATGGTTAAGAAAGCCAAAGATCCGCTCATCGCGGAACGGGCTGCTGATTTTGAAGATGTGCGCGGCAGGCTGCTGCGATTATGGCATGGCAGAAACAATGAAGGGCTCTCCGTACTGGAAAAGCCTGTAATTATTGCTGCAAAAGAGCTTTTGCCGTCTGATACGGCTTCTATGGATCCGTCCAGGGTTTTGGCCATTCTGACCGAAACGGGAGGACTTACTTCTCATTCGGCAATAATTGCAAAGAGTTACGGAATTCCTGCGGTGTTAGGCATACAGGAACTTCTGGACAACGTAAAGCAAAATCAGACGGTTGTTGTTGATGCTGATAAAGGTAAAATCTATCTTGATCCGGAAAAAACCATAGTTGAAGATTACACAAAAAAAGCTGATGCATGGCACAAGGAACGTGAAGCAACCGAAAGCTTCCGGTATATTGATGCCTGTACCAAAGACAATATAAAAATTGACATAGCGGTAAATATTGCCAATGCAGATGAAAAAGAACTGGAAGCTGCCGGTTACGCTGATTCGGTTGGTTTGTTCCGTACCGAATTTCTTTATATGGGCCGTAATGATCTTCCGGGAGAAGAGGAACAGTTTTCTGTATATAAAAAGGTTCTGGAGCGGTTTGGAAAAAAACCTGTTATTCTGCGTACGCTGGATATAGGGGGAGACAAAACACTGCAAAGCATGGAACTCCCCAAAGAAGATAACCCTTTCCTGGGAAACCGCGCATTACGATTATGCTTTACCTATCCGGATATTTTTACAACTCAGATAAGAGCATGCCTGCGTGCATCAGAATACGGCAATCTTTGGATTATGCTTCCGATGGTCGGGTCAATAGATGATATACGCAAGGCAAAGGATTTTATTTTTTCTGTTCGGGATAACCTGAAAAAAGAAGGGAAATCCTGCGGTAATTTTAAACTGGGCATTATGATCGAAATACCTTCTATTGCACTTATGGCAAATATAGCTGCAAAAGAAGTTGATTTTGCCAGCATTGGCTCAAATGATCTGTGCCAGTATCTGTGCGCAGCAGACAGGATGAACGGGATGGTGGAACCTTACTATCAGAGCTATCATCCGGCAATGTTCAGACTGCTAAAGGAAACAATTGAAGCTTTTTCCAATGCCGGTAAACCAATTTCAATCTGCGGTGAACTGGGCGGAGATCCTCTTGCCGTTCCCGTCCTGATTGGTTTTGGGATAAGGAAACTCAGTATGGGGGCAGCTTCAGTGCCAAATGTTAAACGCATTATATCAGGGTTTACTGTTACCAGGGCGGAAGAGATTGCCCGTAAAGTGCTTGAATTTGAAACCGCCGAAAAAATAAAAACATACCTGACGGATAAGCGCCTATAATTCTTGGGGAGGAAACATGTATAAAAAAACTGTAAAAGTAATTAATGCATCCGGCCTTCATGCCAGGCCCGGATCGGATTTTGTTCACGAAGCTGCAAAGTATAAATCAAAAATTACGATCAGACGGCTTGATGAAGATGATGATCCGGTTAACGCCAAATCCATTGCTTTTGTTTTGTCATTGGGAGTGGGAAAAGGAGTTGAGATTGAACTGGCGGCGGATGGAGAGGACGAAAAAGAAGCGGTGGACGCCCTTGTTTCATTTATAGAAAGCGGTCTTGGAGAAAAACAGGAATGAGTTCACCGTATGTTTTTTGTAATTGTAAACTGGTGCTTCCTGACCGTGTTGTACCGGGTAATGTTCTTGTTGAAAACGGGATTATAAAAGAAGTTAATGAAGCTGAGAGTTTGGCACCGCCCTTCCCTTCTGAATGGAATGATTATCAACCGCAAATAATTGACTGTGACGGACAATACATCTCGCCGGGTTTTATCGACATCCATAACCACGGGCGTCTTGGATGTGATGCAATGGACGGAAAAGTTACATCTATGGAAACCATTGCAAAATGTCATGCAGAGCATGGGGTTACGGGTTTTTTGGCTGGTACATCTTCAATACCCTGGAAAAAAAGTCTGGAATCAATCCGGTTTCTTGCAGATTATTACAAAGAAGAAAACAAAAGATTAGCTTCGGCAGCAATCGAAAATAACAAAGCAAAAGGCGCTCACTATTTAGGAATTTATTCTGAAGGCAGCTTTTTTTCTATGGAAAAAAGAGGCGCCCATAATCCCAGGTACTTAAAAACCGAACTTACCGGAGAAGATCTTAATGCCCTTGCTGAAGCCGCCGGTGAAGCCCTCAAAGTTGTTGCCCTGTCACCGGAGCTGCCCGGTGCGGAAGAATGGATACGCTTTTTTTCGGCAAGGGGAATAGTTGTTACTGCTGCCCACAGTAATGCAACGTATGACGAAACCCTGGCAGGGATAGGGCATGGAATTACGCTGGCGACACATACCTTTAACGGCATGCGAGCCCTTTCTCACCAGGAACCTGGTATCCTGGGAGCGGTATTGGACGACAATCGCATCTATTGTGAGATGATTGCCGACGGTATACATGTGGCGCCTGTGGTTCTTTCTTTAATTTACAAGCTTAAAGGGCCGGACCGCATCATTCTTATCAGCGACTCGGTAATTGCGGGAGGTCTTCCGGACGGTCGTTACGAAAAGGGCGGGGACACTGTAATTGTCAAGGACGGAGTAATACGGCTGGAAGATGGCCGCTTGTCCGGTTCATCCCTTTCTCTGGATACGGCGGTCAGAAATATGGTAAAACTGGCTGGAGCAAGCATTTGTCATGCGGTACGGGCTGCTTCACTGAACCCGGCCAGAATTCTGGGCATAGACAAACGAAAAGGAAGCATTGTTCCGGAAAAAGACGCCGATTTGGTCATTTTCGATGATAATATCCAAATAAAAAAGGTTTTTGTTTCAGGACAGCCATTTTTGCCTCAAAAATAACAATTTTATTGACATATACCTAGGCTGTGATATACTTCAATCAGAGTTTTTTGGGCTTTTTTGCCCAATTATTTTTTATATAAGGAGAAAAAGATGGGCTTGGCGTTTATTCTAGCACTCATAACCGGTGTAAGTATTGTAGTTGTCGGCCTCGGTTTTAACATGTGGGCGCCTTTATTCTATGGTGTGATAGCGGGCGCTTTTGTTGGCAACCTTGAACTGGGGCTGTATGTCGGCTCAATTTGTGCCTTAATGGCGATTGGGTTCTACACCTATGGCGGCGCAACCATGCCTGATTTCAGCATCGGGGCCATATTCGGTGTATTCATGGCCTCTCAAACCTTAGCAAGGGGCGCAGGTCCGGCGGAAATGAGACTTGCCGTAGACACCGCACTTCCGGTAGTCGCTGCAATTGCCCTCCTCATGTCCCTTTTCGACATCCTGGGCAGGGCTTCCACCACGGTATTCCAGCACGGAGGCGATGCTGCTCTGGCAAAACGTAACGTTGCTTCTTTCCAGCGCTGGCATCTGGCAGGGACAATTCCCTGGGCGCTTTCCCGTGCCATTCCTGTGTTTATCGGGATGCTTTTTATCAACCAATATCAGGTATTGGCTGATAATATCGCTCAACTGGCATGGCTTCAGCGGGGGTTAGCGGTTGTTGGGGCATCACTCCCGGCAGTCGGCTTTGCCCTCCTCCTTTCCTATATGGAAATTACTACCTATTGGCCTTACATGCTCGCCGGGTATGTGCTTTTTGCCTTCCTTGGGCTTCCCACGGTTGCGCTGGCAATTATCGGAGTTGCAGCTGCAGGCCTCTATATGAAAGGCAAGAAAGACCTTGCTAAGGGAGGTGTGTAATCATGGCACAGACTAATCAAAAACTTTCACAAGGGGCTCTTAAGAAATCTGTTTTCCGGCATAACTGGACCCTTCAATGGTGCTGGAATTACGAACGTATGCAGGCATCCGGCTTTGCCTATTCCATGATTCCGGTCATGAAAGAACTGTACTCTTCCGAGGATGAGGTATGCGAAAATCTTGAACGGCACATGCAGTTCTACAACAGCCATCCCGGTACTTCGGCGATTATCTTCGGCGCTTCGGTAGCCCTGGAAGAAAAATATCAGAAGGATATGTCGGATTCGATTAAGGTAGCCCTCATGGGCCCAATGGCCAGTATCGGCGACACCCTTCAGGGCGCCCTGGTACAGCCCTTTGCGTACCTTATTTCCGCCGCCATTGCGGCAGGTCCGTACCCCGGAAACCTTTTGGCAATTCCCGTTTTGATAATCCCCTTCCTTGTTTATTTCTGGGCAAGGTGGCCTTTCTTCTGGTGGGGATATAAGCAATCGGTAAAGATTGTAGAAGACATGAGCGGTCAGAGCGACTTTAACCTGCTTCGTGACGCGGCCCAGATCCTGGGGCTTACCGTTATCGGAGGATTTGTCCCCAGTATGCTGGCCCGTTTGAAATTCAACATAACCTACCAGCAGATTATGGACGGACAACCGGTAGGTGATCCTTTTAGTCTGCAGGCATTACTGGATGGGCTGATACCCTACCTCCTTCCTCTTGGATTGGTAGCGTTCTGTTACTGGATGCTAAAGACCTGCCGTCTTACTCCGGTAAAGGTAATTTGCATTATTGCAGTAATTACCTTTATCCTGGGTGCAATGGGGTTGTTGACAGCCTAATGGTTGGAATTGTACTAATCAGTCATGGAGACCTGGCGAAAGGTATCTTGTCGTCGGCCTCCATGCTGGTTCCCCAGTTGGACAATGTTACGAGCCTTACCCTATGGCCCGATGACAATCCTGATGAATTTCAGCAAAAAATAGAGGCGGCCGTAAAGGCAGCTGATACCGGAGACGGGGTGTTTATCCTGGCAGATATGCTGGGCGGCACCCCATGTAACCGGGCAATGTACTCAATTGGGGACAAAGTAAGAATGATGACAGGGCTTTCGCTGCCCATGTTGTATTCCCTGATAAATATTAGGGAAGAAACTTCGGATTTGGCTGTCTTAGCCAGGGATGTAATGGCGGAAGCAAAGGATGCCATGGTTGATGTAAATGAACTTATGGCTTCCCAAAAAGGATAAACCATGATTACTCATTTACGGATCGATAATCGCCTTATACACGGACAGGTTGCTGTCGGTTGGCTTAAATATATTAATGCCAAAGCAATCATAGTCTGCAACGACAAGGTCGCCAACGATCCGATTCAAAAAATGGCCCTGCCTTTGGCAGCGCGGGGTTCCAATGTGCTGGTTTTTACCATTGCCGAAGCCCTGAAGTACGAAAAAGAACATCAGGACGAAAATATTTTTATCATTGCAAAATTCCCGCAGGATGCTTTGGAGATTATGAAAACCGGCGTAAAAATCAAAGAAATTAATGTTGGAAATGCGGCGCCAATAGCGGGAACTAAATATGTGATGGTAACTAAATCCATTGCGGCTACAAAAGAAGATGCCCAGGTGTATCAGCAGATAGCAGAAATGAACGGCGGCAAGCTTACATCCCAGATCATGCCGCACAACGAAACATCGGATTTTTTGGCGGCGCTGAGAAAATCAAAATTATTGTAACTTGATGCAGGTTTATATTGCTAAAACTTTAAATAAAGTTTTACTGCTTTTTTTACTGGTAATTGCCGCTCTTTTTGCAGGGATCTTAATTGTTTCCAAACTACATCCCGAATATGTTCGCTGGCAGGTTTTGGTATTTATTGCCGGTTCTATTTTTCTGGCATTTTTTTTCCGGTATCTTGAAGAAAACTGGGATAAAAAAATTATTGGCAAAATGGCAAAAAACGGAAAAATCGCCCTGATGAACATTAAAGGCGGCAAAAAACTTATGGCTATGCGGGATACTTCCTTCAGGAATTATTGGATCTATGAATTTGAAGGGACATTATACAACGCCCGGCATGAAGCTCTGGAAAAGAAATTCCAGGAAAAGATGAACAAAGACACGGAAGAGATCCCTTCCGGATCGGTTTATGTTACTTATGATGAATTGAACCCGGCCCAGATTTTTATTATTCCCAATGCAATGATTGGAAGCCTGCCTAATCTTATGAAAACAGTACAGGATTACGAAAAAGATTCCAAAATCGAAGTAAAATATCTTGACGCCCACTACAACAAGGGAATGGTTCTTAAAACATTCAGGGAAACCATGAAAGATTATGAGGAACGAAAATGATCATAGGGACGGTCGGGACTAATTTTATTACAGATAGGTTTATTGATGCAGCGGTAAAAACAAACAAGGCGGAAATAAAAGCCTGTTATTCCAGGACTTCCGGCAACGCTGAAGCTTTTGCAAAAAAGCATCAACTTTCCAAATGGTATACAGATAAAAACGAATTTCTTTCTGATTCCAGCCTTGACTTTATCTATATTGCCGCTCCCAATTCCCTCCATTACGAATGGACAAAAGATGCGCTTAATGCGGGACGAAATGTGATCTGCGAAAAGCCCTTTGTTTCCAATACTGCCGAGTTACAGGAACTGATAATCCTTGCAAAACAAAAAAAACTCTTTTTGTTCGAAGCAATTACAACGCCTCATCTTCCCAATTTCCGGAAGTTAAAAGAAAAAATCGGTGAAATCGGGAAACTCCGCCTTATTCAGCTTACTTTTTCCCAATTTTCAAGCCGGTACAACGCTTTTCTCAGCGGTAACATTCCCAATCTTTTTAACCCGGAGTTTTCCGGCGGCGCATTAATGGATTTAAATTACTATAACATTGTTTTCCTTTACCATCTTTTCGGAATTCCCAAAGAGCTTAAATATTTTGCAAACAAAGCGGAAAACGGCATCGATCTTTCCGGAGTTCTGGTTTTTCTTTACGACGGAATTATTGCAACAGCCAGCGCTACCAAGGATAGCGAAAGCCGGAATTATATCCAGCTGCAGGGAGAAAAAGGTTATATTACAAGCGAAAGCACTGCCGGAGGACTTCGTTCGGGTTTTTCCCTGATTACCAAAGACAAAAACGAACAATTCAATGAACAAGAATACGAAAATGTCCTTTATTATGAGCTTCTGGATTTTCTTGAAGACTGGAAAAGCGGAGATCCTTTATGCTGTGATGAACCTCTTAAAAATAGCCTGGCTATTTCCACCCTTACTGATACCGCACGAAAAGATGCAGGTATTGTATTTAAAAAGGATACATTATGATTAAACTTGGTTTTGCGCGAAAAGACATTACTCCCGGTTTTCCGGTTCCCATGGCCGGTTACTTTGTACCAAACAGGATTTCACAGGGTGTCCATGATAATCTGTATGTACGCGCTCTGTACCTTGAAGATTCAAAACACGGACCGGTTGTAATACTCCAACTGGATCTGCTTGGCCTGGACAGATTATGCCTGGATAAAATATACAGTGCTCTGGAAGAGCCTATGTCCGGGTATAAAGGGCCGGTTAAAAACCGGATTCTGATTTGTGCAACTCATACTCATTCAGGGTTTGGCGGATTTTTTAATATAGAAAGCGGGCTAAGCCAGGAACTTGTTTATCTTTTTGGCGACAGCAACCCGGATCTCGTAAATCTTGTAGCAGAAAAGAGTGTCGAGGCTGTTGTTGAAGCAAGCAAAAACTGTGTGGAAACCAATGTCAGAATAAACCGGGGAACTGCCGAAGGGATTGGAATGAACCGCCGGAGAGCAGATATTCCCTGTGATACCTCTCTTTTTACAATGGAATTCAACCGGCTCGACCAGAAAAAAATACTGCTGTATAACCTTTGCTGCCATCCTACGGTGCTGAGCAGCGAAAACTTGTTATTAAGCGCCGATTTCCCCGGGGCAGTTGCAGAAAAACTGGAAGGTGTACCCGGCGGATACGATATGGTTGTATTTATTAATGGTTCGGCCGGGGACATGAGTACACGTTTTACACGGCAGGAGAGCAGTTTTAGCGAATGTAACCGGTATGCAAATACCATTCTCGAAGCGCTTGAAGGAATAAAAAAAGGATTGTTCCTGCCTTTGGAAAAAGCAGAACTGAATTATCATTCTTTTTCCCTTAAAAAGGCAATACCGTCTGACACTCAAAGTGCAGGAATAAACCTGCAAAATGCTTTAAAAAATCTGGAAGAATTAAAAAGTCAAAATGCCGGTACAGCCATATTGCGAAAAGCAGCTTCTTTGGTAGAAGGAGCTCAAATAGCTCTGCTTAAATCAGGCAATAAAGAAGAAATTGAAAAATCGGAAAATAAAACTGTCGAAACAGGCATATTAAGGATTAATGATTCTGTAATTGTCTGTTCGCCTTTTGAACTTTTTTCCTCGCTGGCACTGATCCTTAAAGAAAAAAAGCCGGTGGAATGCTTCGGTTATATTAATTGCCTTGAAGGTTATTTGGCCGATATTGATGCATGGGATAATTTTGATTATGAAGCTCTTTCCGGTGATTTTATGCGCGGAGAAGGAGAACGTTATATTGAATTGGTTTCCGCTCTGGTTTAAACTATAAACATGCGTCCCTTCGGGCCGCGAGCGCAAGGAAATTATTATAGTTCACCGCCAGGAGGCGGTGTGTGCATGCCTTTGGAATTAATTGCTTTTGATTTGGACGGAACGACTCTTAACAGCAGCAGAACAATCAGTGAAAGGAATTATTCTGCTTTAAGCAAAGCTCACGAAATGGGGATAAAGCTTGTTCCATGTACAGGGCGTTCTATGTATGAGCTTCCAAAAGAGATGAACAACCTGATAGATGAATTCGGGTTTTCTGTTTTTCCCTGTGTAATAACCGACAACGGTGCCAATGTTTATGATTTATCAAAAAAAGAACTGCTTTTTTCAAAGAATATTTCCAAAAAAACAGCACTGTCGATCATTGCCGAAGGGAGAAAACAGCTTGCATTAACGTACGGAAGCTTTGGAATCCAGGGAGCTACAGACAATAAAGGCATTGTCTGGGAAACAGAAATTACAAAACCATATATACAGGAATACAAAGAAAAATGGGATCTTCCCATAGCCGATCTTGAAGAATTAATTGAATGGAGCGACGGCATAGTAAAAGTTTCAATGAATTTTATGTATGATGACGATTGCAGAAAATGTTTCGATGAATTCTCTCTCTGGCCGGATTTGACCTTGTCTGCGGCGGCGCCGTTAAATATTGAATTTACCAGTGCGGGAATCTGCAAAGGAGAAGCCCTGAAATTTGTTTCCCGGTACAGAGCTATACCGATGGAACGGATCATGGCAATTGGAGACAATCTGAACGATGTAACAATGGTTCAGGCGGCTGGTTTCGGGGTTGCAATGGGAAACGCCATTCCGGAACTTAAAGAAAAAGCGGACTGGGTAACCGCCGTTAATGACGAAGACGGACTTGCTTTGGCTATAGAAAAGATGTTCCTGGAATTCTAACGGCTAATTCGATTTTTTAAACCGTGCAACATACAATGGTCCGGCGCCTTCTGCTGTATCGGGAAGTATGAGCCTGCCGTATTCGGTTTCTTCTCCTTCCGGAAAATCAGGTTTGTCCATAATACAGTATGATTCAGATTCGCCGGAACGCTTTTTATTACCGTATTTATTAAGAAGGCGTCCGGCAACTCCATCGTTTTCTTCCGGGTTTATTGAACAGGTTGCATATACAAGCGATCCGCCGCTTTCCAGCATAAGAAATGCAGCCGACAAAAGCGACCATTGCCGCTGTGCAAGACAACGCGGCCTGGCAGGCGTCCATTTTTCAAGTGCAGTCTTACTTTGAATAACATGACGTTCGCTTGAACAGGGGGCATCCAGTAAAACAGACGAAAACCGGCCCAGCTCGCTGTGCCGCCTGGCGGCAGCGGCAGCATTAAAACCCGAAACCAGAACTCTACTGCGCAGATCCGGAGCCAAATGCCTGTCCAATACCGCAGTAAGCCGCCTGGATCTTTCGGAAGAATATTCATTGGCAAGAAGTTTGGTTTCTTTTCCCATTTTTGACGCAAGTACCAGGGTTTTACCTCCCGGGGCAGCACAAGCATCAAGAATTAATGAGGCAGTTTCATCTTTTGGCAAACGTAATGAAAGGGCAGCCAGAATTGAAGCACGGTCCAAATAGTAAGGAGAAGCGAGCCCTTCATTATAAGAGACGCTAACCACGGGAAGAAGGATACTTTCGCGTAAGCGCTGCCAGCGTTTTGCGTAGATTTTTTTATAATATTCATCAAAATTACAATGTTCTGTTTTAATTAATATTTTCCGCAAGCCCTTCGATTTTCTGCACAAGATCAAACCCGTCTCTTACACCCAAATCGGCATGGAAACGAAGGCGGGGCGTATGACGAATATGCATGGTTTTATTAAGCTGTGCCTGTATAAAACCTGCTGCGCTCTGAAGCCCTTCCACACCTTTTGCAAGGCCGGCTTCGCTTTTATAACTGGAAACAAAGACATCGGCATAGGACAAGTCGCGGGAAACATCAGTTCTGGTAATGGTAAGAAAAGAATCGACCCGCGGATCCTTTATCTTTCCTTCAACGATGAGTTCACCTATTTTTTCCTGGATAAGCCTGCCTACCCTGTCGGTACGAAATGGGTTCATGTGCCGCTGGAAAGCTTCCGTGCGATTTCGACAATTTCAAAAATTTCAAGTTGATCTCCATTCTGAATATTATCAAAATCTTCTATACCCAACCCGCATTCAAAACCTGAAGCAACTTCCCTGGCATCGTCCTTAAATCGCTTAAGGCTTGCGATCTTTCCGGTATGAATGACAATGCCGTCCCGGATTACATTAACCTGGGCGTTTCGTTTAACTGTACCGGTAAGAACATAGCAGCCTGCTATGGTTCCGGCTTTGGGAACCTTAAAAGTATCCCTTACTTCTACAGTGGCGATAACTTCTTCTTTGGTATCGGGTTTAAGCATCCCTTCAAGGGCCAGTTGAATTTCTTCAACTGCCTTGTAAATGACATTGTACTTGCGGATATCGACCCGCTCCTGATCGGCAAGCGCTTTGGCTTTTGGTATAGGCCGGACATTAAAGCCGACAATTATTGCATTGGAAGCAGCGGCAAGATCAACATCACCTTCGTTGATTGCTCCAGGAAGCGCCTGAATTACATGGACACGCACTTCTTTATTGGAAAGTCTTTCCAGGCTGGATCTCAGCGCTTCCGCCGAACCCTGCACGTCTGCCTTGATAATTATTTTGAGTTCCTGAATGGCGCCGTCGCTGATTGTCTGGTGAAGATTGTCCAATGTGATTTTTCTGATGTTTTTGGCATCTTCAAAACGTTTAAGTTCCTGCCGTTTGGCGGAAACGCCGCGCGCACTGCGTTCGTCATCAACAACCTGCAGCGGATCGCCGGCGTTTGGAATTCCTTCAAAGCCCAGAACCTCTACCGGCATGGAGGGGGTTGCAGCTTCAACCTTTTCACCGCGATCGTTAAAAAGAGCCCTGACTTTACCGGGCCAGATCCCCGCAACAAAGGAATCGCCTACTTTAAGCGTACCTTTTTCTATGATCACCGTAGCGACAACTCCTCTTCCGTGATCAATACGGGATTCCAGCACTTTTCCTTCGGCGCTTCGTTTATAATTGGCTTTAAGATCAAGGATCTCTGCTTCCAGTAAAATCGCTTCGATTAATTTATCAATGCCTTCTTTTTTAAGGGCGGAAAGTTCCACAAACATTGTTTGCCCGCCCCAGTCTTCCGGCATAAGGCCAAGGTCGGAAAGCTGGCTCTTAACCTTGTCGGGATTTGCTTCAGCTTTATCGATCTTGTTTACCGCAACGATAATAGGTACTCCCGCTTCTCTGGCGTGGTTAATTGCCTCTACCGTCTGGGGCATAACGCCGTCATCGGCGGCTACTACAAGGATAACAATATCCGTTACCTGGGCGCCGCGGGCTCTCATGCGGGTAAACGCTTCGTGACCGGGAGTGTCCAGAAAAGCAATTTCACCGTGAGGCGCTTCCACCATATAGGCGCCGATATGCTGGGTAATGCCGCCAAACTCGCCTGAGACAACATCAGCGCTGCGGATTGCATCAAGCAGTTTTGTTTTCCCGTGATCAACATGCCCCATAACTGTTACAACAGGAGGACGGCTTTCCATAGTGGCAGTATCGTCGGTTCCCGTATCAATTACCGTTTCGTCGTACAAGCTGACAATTTTTACATCGGCGCCGAACTCGGAAGCCAGAAGGGTTGCTGTTTCTGCATCGATCTGCTGATTGATTGTTACCATCATTCCCATACTCATAAGTTTCTGGATCAGGTCGGAAGCTTTCAGGTTCATTTTCCTGGCTAATTCCGAAACAGAAACCACTTCCATTATATCAATTGATTTAGGAACTGGATTGGTAACCTGGGTAATCTTTTTTTTGGTCTGAAGGAGTTTCTCCTCCATCTCCTGTTCTTTTCGCTGGTAAACTGTTTTTTTGGCTTTAAAGGATTTTTTTGTTTTTCCATCCGGCAGGGGCGGAGGCGCTTCTCCTCCGCTGAAGCCGGGTTTGCCGCCGCCTGCGTAGCCGGTGCCGCTTGCGCCGCTTCTTCCTCCCCTTGGAGGGAATCCTGAACCGCCGGCCGGTGCGGTTCGCGAAGTTTTATTGAAAGGAGGCCGTCCTCCGGTTTTTTCCTGCCCCGGACGATGGTATGTAGAACCTTGTGTGTTGTCTCTGTTTCCGACAAACCGGCCGCCGACTCTGCCAACGGCTCCGGCGGGACGCTGGGTAAACGGAAAACTTTCCTTGCGGGTTTTGCTTTCTTCTCCCTTGTCAGAACGGTTTTCGTTACCGCCTGCGAAGCCGGCACCGCCGGCGCTGCCGCCGACAAAGCGTCCTCCTACCTTTCCGGCAGCCCGTACGGGTCTTTGATCCGGAATAAATTCCTGTTTTAGTTTTTTCTCTTTTAGGTCACCTGCAGGTTTTTCCCTGGTTTCCTGGGAATGAACAGATACAACCTTTGGCTGATGCGGTTTTTTGGCTGTAGTGTTAGCGGCAGCAATGGGTTTCTTTTTTACTACCACTACCTTGCGGCGTTCCCCTTCGGCAGCGGCCTTGGGGCTTTCAGCATCCGAAGCTTTGGCAGGGGCAGCGTGCTTGATAAGTTCAACCTTGGGTTTTTGTATATTCTCTTTTTCTTCAGCCATGATCCACCTGAGGCTTTTTCAAAACTTCAGTTCCTGAAAAAGCAGCTTTAGATTTACGGTTATTCATCTTCATACTGAAAACTTAAACCTATTCCGCAAACAGGACAATTGGTCATGTCTACGGTAATTTTTGAACCGCATTCGGGACATTCGTATTCTTCTGTTTCTTCTCCTGTTTCCGTACTTTCGTCCGGAATCTCTTCTTCTATATCCTCCGTATCTTCATCTTCCACGATTTCAACGAATTCTTCTATAAGCTTGCGCAATTCTTCGATTTGAGACGGAGTAATGCCTTTAAGATTTGTAATTTCTTCTTCGGAAAGGGCAAGGAAGTCTTCTATAAACTCTATGTTGTTTTCCATAAAGCCTTCGGCAATTTCTTTTGCAATTCCCGGCAGTTCCGATATTCTGGAAATCTCTTCCGAATCGCCGAAAAGTTCTGAAACGGCACGGCGGGATTCGGAAGCGATGTCCATTTCTTCAAATTGCGCATCGGTTTTTACATCGATGTTCCAGTCCACAAGGCGATTTGCAAGCCTGACATTTAGACCCTGTTTTCCTATTGCAAGCGACAGCTGTGATTCTGCGACAACAGCCAATGCCTGATGTTTTCCTTCATCAAGGATCAGCACATCCCTTACTTCTGCAGGAGACAGTGCATTTTTAATAAAACGCCGGGGATCCGGATCATATTTCAGGATATCTACTTTTTCTCCTTCCAGTTCCCGGATTACCGCCTGAATTCTAACACCTTTTAATCCGACACATGCACCAACAGGGTCTACATCGTCCCGGTTTGAATAAACGGCCAGCTTGGTGCGATATCCCGCTTCTCTGACTATTTTATGGATCTCTACAGTTTTGTCGTAGATTTCCGGCACTTCCAGTTCAAAGATCGCACGAACAAATTCCGTATGTGTCCGGGAAAGAACCACCTGTAATCCCGCCGGTGTCTTGTTTACTTCGGTAATCAGCGCCTTGATCCTGTCGTTCACATGGTACAATTCCCGCGGGGACTGATATTTTTTGGGAAGTATCCCTTCAACTTTGCCCAGATCCACATAAATTGTTCCGTTCCGTTCCCGTTGATAATAACCTATGATGATCTCCCCTATCTTGTCCTTAAACTCCGAATAGAGGCTGTCTTTCTGAATTTCACGAATTGTCTGGTGAGCAGTCTGTTTGGCGCTTTGTACCGCTATACGATCAAAGTCCCTGGGGTCTACTTCGATTAAAAGTTCATCCCCCAGTTCAGCATCGGGATTAAGTTCCCGTGCTTCTTCCAGATCGATTTCCGCAGACGGATCGTAAACACCGTCTACTATTTTTTTCTGAGCATAAATCGAGACTATCCTGTTGTCTTCGTTAAACCGCACTATTGCATTATCTGCATTCCCGTAACGGCGCTTATATGCCGCGAGCAGAGTATTTTCTATTGTTTTAAGGATCAGTTCCTCCGAGATCCCCTTATCCTGAATGAGCTGACGGATTGCATCCGACATATCCGTTGCCACCTACCTACCTCCCTTAGCCATCCAGCTTTGCCTTGGCTATTGTTTTATAATTCATTGTTTGTATTCCTTCCGCCGTTTCCAGCGTGATTTTTTCCTCATCCGATCCGCGGAGTATGCCCTGCTTCCAGTTGTCCGCACCGGTTTGCCAGCACTTTACCGCTTTGCCTGTATAATACCGGAATTCCGCCCCTTCTTTAATAAGCCGGTCCGTCCCGGGTGAAGACACTTCAATGTACAGGTCTTTTCCCTCCAGCGCCAATTCCAGCCTGGGCAGAACAGCCCGGTGTACCCTGGAAAGTTCATCGGTGCCGATGGTTCCGGGACAGCTGATAATCAGCCTTACCTGGGCGCTTCCTTTCCGGCGGAACAAGTCCATCTCTACCAGGGAAAACCCCAGACCGCCGATAACCGGTTCCAGTTCCCCGATAATGACTGCCGTATCCTGATCCGGCTCCCTGGCTTTATACTGCACATACCTCCCAGACATCAAAAAAGGGGGCGTCTGAACGTCCCCTTTTTGTGCGATATCAGACTGTCAGTTCACTGTATCATGAAAAAGAAAAACTGTCAATAGAAACAATTATTTCTTTAACGATTCCGCTACAGCGACCGAAACGGCTACCGTTGCCCCGACCATAGGATTGTTACCCATGCCGAGGAAACCCATCATCTCTACGTGAGCCGGGACTGAACTGGAGCCGGCAAACTGAGCATCGGAGTGCATTCGGCCCATTGTATCAGTCATTCCGTAAGACGCAGGACCTGCGGCCATATTATCCGGGTGCAGCGTACGGCCTGTACCTCCGCCGGAGGCTACGGAAAAATACCGTTTGTTCTGTTCTACGCATTCTTTTTTGTAGGTTCCTGCAACGGGATGCTGGAAACGGGTTGGATTGGTTGAGTTACCGGTAATCGAAACGTCCACACCTTCAAGATGCATTACGGCAACGCCTTCGCGAACATCGTCCACACCGTAACAGCGTACCTGTGCCCGCTCGCTTTTTGAATAGGCAATTTCTTTTACGACTTTAACTTCGCCCGTGCCGTAATCAAATTGAGTCTGCACATAGGTAAAGCCGTTAATGCGGGAAATGATCTGTGCCGCGTCCTTGCCCAAACCGTTAAGAATAACACGCAGCGGTTCTTTCCTGGCTTTATTGGCGTTTTTTACAATACCGATTGCACCTTCGGCGGCGGCAAAGCTTTCATGTCCTGCAAGGAAGGCGAAGCACTTTGTCTCGTCACGAAGCAGCATCGCGCCGAGGTTGCCGTGCCCAAGGCCGACTTTGCGATCTTCGGCCACACTTCCTGCAATGCAAAAACACTGGAGGCCGATTCCAATCGCTTCCGCAGCTTCCGCCGCATCTTTAACACCTTTCTTGATTGCGATAGCCGATCCCACAACATAGGCCCATCCGGCGTTTTCGAAGGCGATAGGCTGTACGGATTTTACGATGTCATAGGGGTTTATTCCGGCTTTATCACAAATTTCTTTCGCTTCCTCTACGGAGGAAATACCATATTGCGACAGCACTTTGTTGATAGCGCTGATGCGCCGTTCGTAGCTTTCAAATAATGCCATGTGTTACTCCTTTTTCGTGCGGTCAAGTGACCGCACATTATAATCGAACATGATACGAAGTTTCATGATTACTCCTTCCTCGGATCAATGTACTTTGCGGCTTCGGCAAAGCGGCCGTACGTACCTTTTGCTTTTTCGAGCGCAGTGTTGGCATCCTCGCCTTTTTTAACTGCGTCCATGAATTTACCAAAGGTAATGAATTCATAGCCGATAATTTCGTTTTTTTCGTCCAGCGCAAGACGGTTTATGTACCCTTCGGTGAGTTCAAGGTAGCGTGCACCTTTGGCCTTTGTCCCGAACATCGTACCAATCTGGCTTCTCAGCCCTTTACCCAAATCTTCAAGACTCGCTCCAATAGGCAGGCCGTCCTCGGAAAATGCCGTCTGACTGCGCCCGTAGATTATCTGCAGGAACAGTTCGCGCATGGCCACATTGATTGCATCACAAACAAGGTCGGTATTCATCGCTTCCAGGATGGTTTTTCCCGGCAGGATTTCGGAAGCCATTGCCGCCGAATGGGTCATGCCGCTGCACCCAAGGGTTTCAACCAGCGCTTCCTCAATAATGCCGTCTTTAACATTAAGGGTCAGCTTACAGGTTCCCTGCTGCGGCGCACACCAGCCAATACCGTGGGTCAGGCCGCTTATGTCCTTAATCTCTTTTGCCTGCACCCATTTTCCTTCCTCAGGAATCGGCGCCGGACCATGATTCGCACCCTTTGCGACAGGACACATATGCTCAACTTCTGTTGAATAAATCATATCCTTACTCCTTATTAATTTTATTTTATAAGTTATGATGTTTAATTTTACAATAGCATAGTTATTAATATTTGGGTATACTATATTCATGGCAAAAAAGACATTTAACGAAAAATTGAACTATTCCGGCGATCTTCCCAAAGTGGAAACTCTGACCAACCCCAAAATGATAGAGCGAAATAAGGCTACTACTATGGCAATAGTGCCGCCCCTGGAATACGACGGATTAATGAAAAAAATTCCCAAAGGCAAACTTACCACCATTGACCGGATGATGGCTCAGATGGCAAAAAAGTACAAAGCAGGTTGCGCCTGCCCCATGACGGCCGGTATTTTTGTAAACATTGCTGCCAATGCAAGCGAGGAGCGCGGCGGTAAAAATATTACCCCCTGGTGGCGAACCTTAAAAAAAGACGGTCAGCTTAACGAAAAGTACCCCGGCGGCATCGAAAGCCAAAAAACCCGCCTGGAACAGGAAGGCCATACAATTATTCAAAAGGGAAAACGCTATCTTATAGCGGAATACGAAAAAAAGCTGTTTAATTATTGAGCAATTTTTTCAATAAGAGCATTTTTGAGTGTCGCTGAAAAATTAATATTTTGACGTTCTGCCGCCTGATTTAACCATGAAGGAATTGTTAATGTTTTCTTAATCAGTTTGTCATCATATTTTGAATTTAATTCATCAGTATCAATAAAAACAAGTGAGACAAAACCGCCAAGATCTGGTCTTACTGTTTTTGTATCACTTGAAAGAGGGAGTTTTTCGCCATCCTTAAGCATAGAAATGATACGACCTGCTGCTGCGTCAGCAGCCATATACATCGCATCGGCTAGATCAATACCAAAAGTTGAAAGCTCAAAATCGACAAAAACAACAGAAATTTTCCCATTTTTTTCTGGATAGAAACACGCAGGATAAACATATTTCATAACAGTCCTCCAATCTATTTAAGATGAGCTTGTTTAAGGATTGAATGAACAACTCTTTTTGGTAAATCAACACTTCCGTGATAGGGAATTGTCACCTTACCCGCCTTCATAATGTGTTTGTAGTGGTAATGGGACCCTTCAATTCCATCAAGATACCACCCGTCATCTTTTATCATTTTCTCAATATCCTTAAAATTCACCGGATCATCCTAAATTAATAGCACGTATAATACGTATTTTCAAGCTCTATCTCCTGACTCGCCAGTTCAGCCAGTATTTCTCCGTACTTTTTTCCTGTTCCGGGTTCTGTCGCTTCCGGCAATAAATCCAGTAATGGGCGCAGGGCAAAGGCCCGTTCATTTAAACGGGGGTGAGGTATAACAAGATCATCTTCTGTAATTACCAAATCGCCAAAAAGCAAAATATCAATATCAAGCGTCCGTTCCCCCCATCGGCGTTCTTGGCGGCGATCCCTGCCGTACATTGCTTCGACTTTCTGGATTTGCTGAAGCAAATTGCGGGGAGAGCCAAAAAAGAAACCGGAAAGCGCCGCATTAATAAACGGCGGCTGATCGGTTACATAAAGGGGCGCCGTTTTATAAAAAGGCGAAAGCCTTACCTGTGTCAGTATCTTTTGCAATTCTTCAACTGCTGAATTAATGATTCCGGTACAGGAAAGATCCTTGCAGGGCGTATTGGAACCAAGCCCTAATACGCACAGCATGGATGTTCCTAAAAAAGATCGTTTTTCGTTGGTTCTTCCGCCGGTTTTGCTGCATCAGCGCTGCCTTGTGCGGCATCGGCTGCCTTTGAAGCGGCTGCTTTTGCAGCTGGAGTTTTTGCCGCAGCAGCTGTTCCGGCTTGGGCGGCGTTACCCGGAATACGATCGGGAAACATAATCTTTCGGAGCCTGGTTTCTATTTCTGCGGCAAAGGAAGTATTATCTTCCAGATATTTTTTGGCATTGTCCCTGCCCTGGCCGATTTTTTCTTCACCGTAGGAATACCATGCGCCTTTTTTATCGATAATCTCGTACTTAACTGCCGCATCAAGAAGGCTTCCAATGGCAGAAACGCCTTTGCCAAAGATTATCTCCAATTCCGCTTTTCTGAACGGCGGCGCAACTTTGTTTTTAACCACCTTAATTCGCACTCGGTTTCCGACCGCATCTGAATCTTTTCCCGCTTCGATGGTTTCCATCCTGCGGACTTCCAGCCGTACCGAGGAATAAAATTTAAGGGCGTTTCCCCCTGTGGTGGTTTCCGGATTGCCGAACATAATACCAATCTTCATGCGGATTTGATTGATAAAGATCAACAGGGTTTTGGACTTACCAATAATCGCCGTAAGTTTCCGCATGGCCTGGCTCATAAGCCTTGCCTGCAGTCCCATCTGGGCATCCCCCATGTCGCCGTCAATTTCCGCCTGGGGGGTAAGTGCTGCAACCGAGTCTACAACAATAACATCAACCGCTCCGGAGCGGACAAGGTTTTCCGTAATCTCCAGCGCCTGTTCTCCGGTATCGGGCTGGGAAATCCAGAGTTCATCTATGTTTACCCCAAGATTTTTTGCATATACCGGGTCCAGAGCATGTTCGGCGTCAATAAAGGCTGCTATGCCGCCCTGTTTTTGGGCTTCCGCTATGGCATGGAGGGCCATAGTTGTTTTTCCTCCGGACTCAGGACCGTAGATTTCGACTATCCTTCCCCTGGGATATCCTCCGATTCCAAGCGCTTCGTCCAGCAGTATAGAACCGGAAGGAACTACCTCAATCCCGGCGCCGCCGGCATGGGTGCCTAACTGCATCAAGGAGCCTGTGCCGTACTGTTTCTCGATTTGAAGCCGGGCAGCTTCCAAAGCCTTTTTCTTTTCTTCAACGGTGGTCAGGGCGCCTGTGGCCCTGGTTTTTTCTGATTCGCTCATCTTTGCCATCCTTTCCCTCCCCTTCATTTGATGTATGGCATCAATGCGGTATTTGCTTGTATAATCAACAAAAAATAGCATATTTTTATTAAAAGGTGAAGCGTCCTGAATGGTTAGATAAGGAAAGCCTTTTTTTATGGAGGAAAGTACAATGCGCAACAGGTTTTTACCGGTATTATTAATCATGTTCCTTATTATGGGGAGTTTTTTATTCTTTTCATGCAAGGAAGATGACAGATTGCTGTCTGTAGACAAACAGGGGCGGACCGTAGTGGAACGTTTCGGCCAGCTTAAAGTGGAAGGAACCCATCTGAAGAGCGCCGACGGAAGGATTATACAACTGCGGGGGATAAGCTCCTTTGGTCTGCAATACGCAGGAAGATATGCCAACGAGGATGTAATCCGCTGGCTGCGGGATGACTGGAACATGCAGATATGGCGGGCTGCCATGTACCTTTACGAAGGGGGGTACATAATGCATGGGGGAATAAAATCCAAGGTTATAGATTCAGTGGAAGCCGCCATTAATCTGGGGCTGTACGTAATGATCGACTGGCATGTCCACATGGACAGGGATCCCCGGCTCCACCAGCAGGAAGCAATTGAATTTTTCGGCGAAATGGCCCAACGGTACGGATCTTACCCCAATATATTGTACGAAATCTGCAATGAGCCGAATGGCCCGGCGATAACCTGGAGTGAAGCCGTTAAGCCGTATGCAGAGGCAGTTATTGCTGAAATACGGAAATACGATCCAAACAACATTATCATCGTGGGAACGCCTACATGGAGCCAGGACGTAGACCTTGCAGCGCAAGACCCAATCCAGGGATACGATAATATTATGTATACCCTTCATTTTTATGCCGGCACCCACGGGGATGAGCTCCGGGAAAAGGCAAAAATAGCCATTGATAAGGGTCTGGCCCTCTTTGTTACCGAATGCGGGACTTCCCAGTCGACAGGCGGCGGCGGAGTCTGGGAAAAAGAGTTTCTTGAATGGCTTTCTTTCCTGAATAAATACAGTATTTCCTGGGTAAACTGGTCCCTGACCAACAAGGGTGAGGATTCAGGGATTCTGGCTTATGGCGCCGACAAAGAAGGAAAAGGCCACTGGACAGAAAAAGATTTATCCCCATCGGGGATATTTATCAGAAAAATTCTCCGAAATGAAATAAAAAGTAAATAAACACTTGATTTTTTCATTTTTTATGTTATACTGGTGACCTATAAACCATATTTTGGAGGAAAACATGAAAAGAATTTTTGGTCTTCTGTGTCTCGCCCTTGTACTGTTCAGTTTTGCGGCGTGCGGCGGCGGTGAGAAGGCGGATCCGAACTTCCTGACTATTTGGTCATTCACCGACGAACTTGACGACATGGTTCACAATTACTACGCCAAAGCCTATCCGGACATGAAGTTTGAGTATTCGCTTACGGCAACGGAACAGTTTCCCAACAAACTGGACCCGGTTTTGGCTTCCGGTCAGGGCGCACCTGATATCTTCGCCCTCGAAGCCGCTTTTGTCCGCAAGTATGTCGAATCAGGTCTGCTTTTGGATCTGACCGATATTTACGAAGCCAACAAACACAAGCTTCTTGCCTATCCTGTGGAAATCGGAACGTACGAAGGCAGAGTGTACGGAATGTCCTGGCAGGCATGCCCCGGCGCCATGTTCTATCGCCGCAGCCTTGCGATCAAGTACCTTGGTACCGATGATCCGGCAGTCGTACAGAGCTACTTTACCAACGGAGCTAAATTCCTTGAAACAGCAGCATTGCTTAAGGAATTATCCGGCGGCGCTTGTGTAGTAGTTTCCAGCGGCGGCGACCTTTACAATCCCTTCCTTGGTGCCCGCAAACAACCGTGGGTTGTAAACGGAAAACTGTTTGTCGATCCCGCCATGGAACAATACATGGAAATATCCAAGACCATTTGGGACAACCGTTTCGAAGGACAGGTTGGACAGTGGTCAGAAGGCTGGTTTGCAGGGATGAGGGGTGAGCTTCAGGATGCATCCGGAAGGAATTTGGAAGTATTCTCCTATTTCCTCCCCACATGGGGCCTCCACTATGTACTTAAAACCAATGCTCCCGATACCTCGGGCGACTGGGCAATGATCCCCGGTCCTTACCCCTATCGCTGGGGCGGCACCTGGATCGGCGCATATAAAGGCACCAAAAACCCCGAAGCAGCCAAAGAACTTATCCGCTATCTGACTGTAGAAGACAGCTTCCTCGAAGCATGGGCCAGGGATAAAGGAGATATGGTGAGCAATCTTGCGGTTGTTGACAAGATCAAGGGCAGTTACAGTGAACCCTTCCTTGGCGGACAGAATCACTATGCCGAATTTGCCGAAATGGCCAAACATGTAGATGGAAAACTCGTCCAGGGTACCGACCAGGCAGTTGAAGGTCTGTTCCAGGAAGCAACCAACGCCTATAAGTTATCAGAAAAATCAATGGAACAGGCGCTGGCTGAATTCAGAGCCCAGGCGGAAACCACACTTGGTCTGTAAGCGAATAGCATTTTAAGTTGTTCGCAGATGTAGATTAACCAATAATCAAGGGCGCGGGTTTTTATTATCCGCGCCTTTTTTACAGGAGGAGTAATGAAAAAAGCAGTTGGTCATGAGGCTAAAACAAACCGGTGGGGTTATTTTTTTGTGGCGCCTTTTGTAATTGTGTTTTGTGTGTTTAATCTGTGGCCCACAGTATATACCTTTTTATTAAGTTTTACCGATTTAAAGGGACTCTCGCCCTCTTTTAAATTTGTAGGTTTTGAAAATTTTACCAAACTGGTAAAAGATGTTTATTTTTGGGGCGCTCTGCGTAATACATTTATTATCTGGGGCATCAATTTTATTCCCCAATTGGGAATAGCCCTGGTTCTTTCCATTTGGCTTAGCGATATACGCCTTAAACTGCGCGGGCGCGGCCTTTTCCGCGCTGTTATATATATGCCCAATCTTCTTATTGCGGCATCGGTAGCCATGCTTTTCCGGAGTCTTTTCGGTTTTAACGGGTATGCCATTGCTCCGGTAAATCAATTTCTGCGGTCTTTGGGCATCTATCATATTACTACCGTAAACGGAGAAGTCGTAAGAGATGCATTTAATCTTTTCCGCAGTGTTCCGTTTTCACGGTCGTTGGTAGCATTTATTCAATGGTGGATCTGGTACGGTCATACGGTAATTATGCTTATGGCTGGTATTACCAGTATACCCATCTCCATGTACGAATCTGCCTTAATCGACGGCGCAAGCAGCCGTGAAACCACATGGTATATTACACTTCCCCTGCTCCGTCCAATGATGCTCTTTATATTGGTTACTTCCATGATTGGCGGTATGCAGATGTTTGATATTCCCTTCCTGATCACCGATATGCGTGGTTCTCCCGATTTTAAAATCCGGACAACAACGGTGTATCAGTACAATATGGCTTTTCAGGGCCGGAACGACTATGCCTATGGTGCAGCAATATCCGTAGGAATATTTGTTATTACAATAATTCTGGCCTTAATAATATTCTTCTTTTTACAGGATCGCAGTGATATAAAGAAACAGAAAGGAGGCGCAGCATGATGTCATCCAAAACAAGCCTTTTGATCAAACGTACTATTGTGCATGCCATTATGATTTTCCTGGGACTCCTGGCGATTATTCCGATTTATCTGCTGCTCATCAATGCTACCCGATCAACAGAACAGATCAACTCCGGTATTTCGCTTCTTCCAAGCACCAATGCAATGTACAACTGGCGGACCCTGACCAGCCGTGGTTTCCAGATATGGCAGGGATTCGGAAACAGCGCGTTTATTTCGACTTGTGCTACGGTATTAAGTGTTTATTTTTCGGCAATGACTGCCTATGGGCTGCATATTTACAAGTTCAGGGGCAGGGCTGCCATCTGGACGATCATCCTGATTATTATGATGCTTCCGGGTACGCTTACCTTTATCGGATTTTACCAGTTCATGGCCCGGCTGAAACTTCTGAACAGCTATATTCCGCTTATTATTCCGGGAATAGCTGCGGGGGCTACCGTATTGTTTGTCCGGCAGTATATGATGTCGATACTTTCCAAAGAACTCATTGATGCTGCACGAATTGACGGAGCAGGCGAATTTAAGACTTTCAACAATATCATTATCCCGATTATTACCCCTGCCCTTGCAGCTCAGGCGATCTTTACCTTTGTGGGTTCGTGGAATAACTTTATTACACCATTTGTGCTTATCTCCAGCCAGAAAAAGTACACACTGCCTATGCTGGTTCAGTCCCTTAGAGGTGATATTTACCGTGCAGAAATGGGAGCAATCTATCTGGGAATTGCCGTTTCGCTGATACCTATTCTTATTTTCTATTCGTTCATGTCGCGGTTTATTATCTCTGGTATTACTATGGGCGGAGTTAAGGAATAATACTGCAGCAAAAACATTAAGAGAGGCCGGAACTATGGCAGATGGTATGAATCGTGTAACTAATCCTGTCCTTGCAGGGTTTCATCCAGATCCGTCAATACTACGGGTTGGTGAATGGTTTTATATTGCCAACTCTACTTTTGAATGGTATCCGGGTGTAGAACTCCACCGGTCCAGGGATCTTGCAAACTGGGAATCTTTGCCCTCTCCCCTAAGTGAAAAGCGCCTTCTTGACATGGAAGGAGAGCGGAGTTCATGCGGGATATGGGCGCCCTGTTTAAGTTATTCCGATAATCTTTTTTGGCTCATTTATACCAATGTGCGCAGCTGGAATGCCGGCCCCTGGAAAGATTGTCCCAATTTTCTTACTACCGCTCCTTCGATAGAAGGCCCCTGGTCCGATCCGGTGTTTCTGACCTGTTCCGGTTTTGATCCGTCCCTGTTCCATGATGACGATGGTAAAAAATGGCTGGTCAGCATGGAGTGGGATTACCGTCAAAAAACCGTTCCCGAAGGATACCAATTTACGGGGAT
>WRIX01000027.1 GCA_009782495.1 Treponema sp. | reverse complement strand
CCGAGAATTTAACTCTTGTTACGCGTAATATTGATGATTTTAAATACATCAACAGTCTCTTGTTGTTTAATCCCTGGGATGTCAAATAGGATAGGAATTGTAGGTCAAGTTTAGAGCTTGCCGTAGGGCGACATTAAACCAGACTTTCGAATAAAGGGGTATGAAAAGCAGACTCAGGTGTTATAGAATCAATAATAAATGTTGTTGGTTGTAAACTTTCCTTCCTGGCTTAAGCCTGAAATTTTTCCGGGTCTTCCCATACGCTGGTACGGCCTTATGTATCTTGTGGCGTTTGGCATTGCCTGGCTGCTGTACCGGGCTCAGGTCAGGGAACGGAATTTTCCAATCAACGATGAAGAACTTTCCGGACTTTTTTTCTGGGGTATACTGTCTTTGGTTGCAGGTGCACGGATCTTTGCCACTCTTGTTTACGATACCAATCCAATGTACCGCCGGGAACCCTGGCTGATTTTCTGGCCCTTTCAGAACGGACAATTCACCGGACTGCTGGGAATGAGCTACCACGGCGGGGTTATCGGGGGAATACTGGCAATTATTGGTTACTCGGCCCGCCATCGTTTTGATTACCGGGAAATCGGGGATATGTTTGCCGCCAGTATCCCTTTGGGCTATACCTTCGGACGTCTTGGCAACTTTATTAATGCAGAGTTATACGGCCGTATTACCGCCGGTCCTTTGGGGATGATCTTTCCCGGCGCACAGCTTTCTATGCGGGAACAGTGGGTTCGGGAAACAGCGGAAAAAATGGGTTATAACACGGAAATGACCTATGTAAATCTTCCCCGTCATCCGTCCCAGTTGTACGAAGCCCTTTTCGAAGGGGTAATACTCTGGCTAATCATCTGGTTTATTCGGAACAAAAAGCCTTTTAAAGGTTTTCTGCTTGGAATCTATCTTATAGGATATGGGTTTTTCCGGTTTGTTATTGAATATTTCAGAGAACCGGACGCCGGCCTGGGGTACAGGATAACACTGGTAAAAACCAATATACCGCCTGCTCTTTTTAGCTCGCCATTAAACTTTACTACAGGACAAATTTTCTGTTTTGCTATGATAGTTCTTGGAATTATCTGGCTTATAATCGCCTCACGACTGCCGGACAGAAAGCCTGTAATTGTCTATCCGTCAAAAGAAGCAACTGCCAGCGAAGAAGTACGCCGCCGCCATAACCGAAACAGGCGAAAGAAGCAGCAAAAACCGTAATATCATTGCCCCTACAACGCAGCCAGGAGCTGACGTCTCTCTATTCGGGGTGTATTTTGTGATAAATCTTTTTTCCACATAGGTACTATCCGTGAATTCTCTATAACTATATTACATAGTGAAGAATAAAAAATTACGGGGAAATCCCCAACAAGGAGTTTGTTATGCTAAAACTTAAATCCAGCACGGTAACGGCCGACGGGAATTATGTCAATTGGTCCGATTCGTACTCTATGGGGGTAAAAATCATTGATGATCAGCACAAAGGTCTTCTGGATTTTGTGAATGAAATTTATGATCACGCTACGGGAAACGAAGAAGAAGAACTTGCCTGGTTTAAGGAAGTTATTCAGCAGGCGGTACACTATATAAAAGAACACTTTACGACTGAGGAAAAATACATGATAGCAACCAAGTTTCCCGGTTATTTTGAACATAAAAAGACGCATGATGAATTTACATTGAACGTTGTTAAGAGCGCAAAGGACTTTCAGGAAGGTAAAAGGCTGGTTCTGGAAAAATTCGCTCATTTTTTAAAGGATTGGGTTTTAACTCATGTGGCAGTTATGGACAGACAATACAGTAATTATTTCTGGAAAATTGCCACTTACAAAGCAGATGGAACACTATCTATCACACCTGCCGACGTGGCATAATGCCGGAAAGGGACAGGCCAGATGTTACCATTTCGCATAACGGCCTGTTCCCGCAAGGAGGCAAGCTCTGTACGAACAAGGTTGCTTGCTCACCTCTTTGTATAATTTTTATTGCGGGTGTTTTGTATACCAGCCTCTGCGATAAATTGTGGTAAAAAACTATTCCCCGCCTTCTTCACCCAGAACCGATTTAACCCGTTTTATCAGAGCATCGGGAATAAAAGGTTTTACGATATATCCCTCTGCCTCAAAAGCCATTGCCTGATCGATAAACTGAGGGTTGGCATGACTGGTAACAAAGATTACGGGGATACTTTTTAACTCAGGGCTTTTTTTCAAAAGGCCCACGAATTCCAGTCCTGAAATTTCGGGCATTTCGATATCCAACAGGATAAGATCAACCTTAAACTGTTTAAGCATCTCCAAAGCTAAAGTTGCTGATTTAGCCAGCCGTACATCGTATTCATGCTGAAGAATGGTGCGGATTGTTGTCAAACTTACTGCCATATCGTCTACCGCAAGTATTATCTTTTTTATTGCTGCTTCCGCCATAGTTGAAGTATATCCTATTTGGTATACTTGTGCAAGTCTTATGCGTTATTATAGCACAAAAAACTCCGGTCAAGCCTTCTCGTTTTCAGAGGCAGCCTTAAGCGGTCTGGCCCCGGATGGAGGCCTCTTTATACCGCAGGTCATACCCCGCTACAGGGAAACTGCAAAAAACTCACTATTATCCATGTCATTTCCGGAAATTGCCATTGAAACAATCATGCCCTTTGTTGAAGGAGAAATACCCGGTTCTGTCCTGGAAGACCTCTGCGCCGAAGCCTTTTCTTTTGACGCCCCCCTTGTACCGGTAAATTCCGGCCTGGACAAGCCATTTTCCGAACCGGCCCTGATGGAACTGTTCCATGGACCAACTGCGGCTTTTAAGGATTTTGGAGCCCGTTTTATGGCAAGGACTTTTTCCTATCTCCGGCGGGGAGCAGAAAGACCCCTCCGGATCCTTGTTGCAACCTCCGGCGACACGGGAGGGGCCGTAGCTGACGGTTTTTTCGGTGTAGAAGGTATTTCTGTTACGATTTTATACCCAAAGGGCAGAGTGTCGGAGCTCCAGGAAAAACAAATTGCCGGTCTTGGGGGTAATATCAGCGCTTTGGCCGTAGAGGGAAGCTTTGACGACTGCCAGGCTATGGTAAAAAGCGCCTTTACCGATCGACGTTTACAGGAACAACTTGCCCTTTCTTCAGCCAATTCCATCAACATATCCCGGCTTATCCCTCAGGCGGTGTACTATTCCGCTGTTGCGGGAAAAGCGCAATCAGGCCGCTGTGACAGCGATGGTGAAGCGACCCCCAGAACCGCTTCGGCACGGGGCACCGCTGCAGGGACAACTTTCGGCTCTTCCGCTCCCAAAACCCCTGTAACCTTCTGCGTACCCAGCGGAAACTTCGGAAACCTGACGGCGGGTCTGTATGCCCTGTCTATGGGCGCACCCATAGCCGGTTTTATTGCCGCAACCAACATTAACAAAACCGTACCGGATTATTTGGAAAGCGGCGAATACAAAACCCGTATTTCCCGGGCTACAATTTCCAACGCAATGGATGTAGGCGCACCCAGCAACTTTGAGCGTATGGCATCCCACTGGAACCATGCAGAATTGCGGCAGATGATTCAGGGTGTGTTTGTTACCGACGATGAAACCCGTCAAACGATAAAAGAAGTATATCAAAACTACGGGTATTACCTTGACCCGCACGGAGCGGTGGGCTGGACTGCCGTAAAAAAGACGCCTGATATCGCCGGTAATGTAGTTGTTGCGGCCACTGCCCATCCGGCAAAATTTTCCGAAACCGTAGAAAGCATCACAGGGCCGACGCCCGTTCCAGCTGCCATAAAAAAGGCTTTGGGCAGAACGGCACAGGCGGAAACAATTCCTGTGGATTTATCTGCCTTGCGGGATTTTTTGCTGAGTACGTGATACATTATCCCACAAACGCCCTCAATGTATCGGGCGCTGTTACCGGGCCGGCCCTTCGTCTTTTTCTGGCGAATAATAACATTAACTGGGCCTACGCCGTGATACATTATCCCACAAACATGCTCGCCGGCTCGCATGCTTTTATCGGGCGTACTCTGTAATCCTCGTTTCCCTGATTATCGTTACCTTGATACGGCCCGGATAATGAAGATCTGCCTCTATCTTTTTGGCAATATCCTTGGCAAGGAATTTGGTTTGCTCGTCGTTGATAGAATCGTTATTAACGATAATCCGCAGTTCGCGGCCGGCCTGGATAGCAAAGGCCTTGTCCACGCCGCTGAATCCTACGGCAATATTTTCCAGGTTTTCCAGGCGCTTGATGTAGTTGTCCAGGGTTTCCTTACGGGCGCCGGGCCGTGCCGCACTGATCGCATCTGCAATCTGCACGATAACCGACTCAATGCAGGAAGGTTCAATATCGTTATGATGGCTTCCTACGGCGTTAATCACCCTTTGATCTTCTCCCATTTTACGAACCATATCCATACCGATTTCCGCATGGTTAAGATCCGAATCGGATTCGGCGCCCTTTCCTATGTCGTGGAGTAAAGCTGCCCGTTTGGCCAGATCCCGGTTTACACCGAGTTCCGCTGCCAAAACACCGGCGACAATCGCCACTTCTCTGGAATGGACCAGTACATTCTGCCCATAACTGGTACGGAAATGGAGCCGCCCCAGGGCACGGATTGCTTCCTGGTTTATGTTATGAATCCCCACATCAAAAAGGATTTTTTCGCCTTCTTCAAAGATCTTTTGAGATATGTCCTTGCTGACTTTGGAAACAACTTCTTCTATACGGGCAGGGTGTATACGGCCGTCAACGATAAGGCGTTCCATGCTGACGCGGGCTATTTCCCGTCTGACAGGGTCAAAGCAGGAAATAACAACCGCCTCCGGGGTATCGTCGATAATAATATCAACACCGGTTAGTGTTTCCAGGGTTCGTATATTCCGGCCTTCCCGGCCTATGATCCTGCCCTTCATTTCGTCATTGGGCAAGGTAACCGTGGCTACCGTTACATCGCCCGTAACTTCAGTGGCAAGCCGCTGGATGGTGGTTACAAGAATATCCCGGGCCTTTTTTTCCGCACTAAGGTTTGCTTCCTGTTCAACCTTATTAATGAGAGCCTGGGCATCATGCCTGGCATCGTTCTCCAGATTGGCAATAATAAGAGCTTTGGCTTCTTCTACCGTTAAACCGGAAATTCTTTCCAGTTCCTTGCGGTAGTGTTCTTCTTCCTTATCCAGTTCTGCTTCACGATCTGTAATTTGCCTGGTTTTGTCCGCAAATTGCTGCTCAATTCTCTCTATTTGACCGGTCTTCTTTTCTAAAACCTCTTCTTTCTGCACAACGCGGCGTTCATACCGCTGCAACTCAGCCCTGCGTTCCCGGGTCTCCCTCTCCTGCTGGTTTCGTTCGCGTATAACTTGTTCTTTTGCTTCAAGAAGTATCTCCTTCTTTTTAGCTTCAGCTTCTTTTATAGCATCCGACTTAATGCGCTCGGCACGCTGCTCCGACGCCGTTAATTGGAATCTGGCATACAGCCATCGTATAGTCCAGCCTAAGAATAACCCGGTAAGAGGGAGGATTATAAACCACAACATATATATCCCCTTACCGTTGTTACTGAAAATCAGCTTATTATAAGGAAAAAAATTGCAAATGTCAAGAAAAAAATTAATTTTTGTATAAAAAAATGACCAGGCCGGAGGGTCAAAATGACACACTAGGTAATTATTTTTTCTGAGGGCAGATGCTTGGTCAAAATATCTTTAAGTTCCTTTATAATGATTGGTTTTGCCAAAAAATCGTCCATTCCTTCTCTGAGGAAAGTATCACGTACACCGGAAATAGCATTGGCAGTAAGGGCAATAATCGTAAGCCGTGAAAAATGATCTCCCATAGCGCGGATTTTCTGCGTTGTTTCGATTCCGTCCATCCCCGGCATCATGTGATCCATAAATACAATGTCATAATCGGTCTTTTGAACCAATTCAATGGCTTCTTCGCCCCCGGAAGAAGTATGAACCTCTGCCCCATAACGGCGCAGGAAACCTTCCGCTACCATGCGGTTTATTTGGTTGTCGTCCACTACAAGAATACAGGTGTTTTTGACCAGGAAGGAACCGCTATCATCCTTGATCCTGCGCTGTTCGTAATTTTTTTGACCATTCAGAACGGCCGCAAGCTGTGTAATTACGACAGGTCTGTTCAGGGCATTGGGGACTTCTTTGTCAAATTTTTCCGTAACTTCTTTGATAAGGAAAAACTTGTTCATACGTTTTTCGTTGTCAAAAAAACCCCTAAAGCCTTCCTTGGCAGCGCTGTCAAAAAGAACATGGCTGAAAACTTCCAGTTCGTACAATTTTCTGGCTTGATTTAAATCCGTACAAATTCTATAGCGTAATCCCAGATCCCTAAGCATGAATTCCATGCTGTCTGCATTGTACCTGTTGGGTTCATAAACCAAAACCCGTTTTTCATCCGGACGTGTTACTTCCGCCAAAAAACCATCCCGCTTGCCGGGACAAACAATATGGAACGAAAAAGTGGTGCCTTCGCCGTAAACGCTTCCAACAGAAATTTCTCCGCCAAGCAATTCCACCAGCCGGCGGCTGATCGTAAGGCCAAGTCCCGTTCCTTCTTCGTTACGGTTCTTGTGTGTGTCAAGCTGCTGGAATTCAGTAAAAAGCTGGCCGAGCTCTTCTTTCTTAATACCCCTGCCGGTATCGCTGATGTTAAAATTAATCCGGTATGCGGAATCTGCCGCTTCCAATTGAGGTTCTGCCCAGGCGCTTAAAGTAACCGCTCCTTCTTTGGTAAATTTTACCGCATTATTCATAATATTGATCAGACACTGTTTAAGCCGTATTTCGTCGCTTATTACAACAGGGGGAATGTTCCGTGAAACAGATGCAACAAGAGCCAGTCCCTTTTTTGTAGATTTAATATTAATTACATTCAGGGTATCGTTGATCATCGCCGTAAAATCAAAAGGCTTAAAATCGATCTCCATTTTTTGGGCATCAATTTTGGAAAAATCCAGAATATCATTGATGATTTGAAGGAGGCTTAATGCCGACACTTTAATGGTATCTGCCCTGGTAAGCTGTTCGGCGCTGAGGTGATTGGCCAGCATCAGATCCGTCATGCCGATAATGGCGTTCATAGGTGTACGGATCTCATGGCTCATATTGGCAAGGAAGTTACTCTTGGCCTGTGCAGCGGCCTCAGCCTGGTTTTTAACTTCCATGATGGGGGTAATATCGGCCCATTCAAAAAGACGTGCGATTTTTCCTTCTGTTAATTGGGAAGACCTTAGCAGGAAATACGAAATATCATTCCGTATGTTAAGAGTAAACTGCCGCTCTACATATCCTTCCTGCTCCAGAATTTCCTGAAAGAGCATTCTTATTTCACCGGGCGGCAGAATATCCAAAAGCGGCGCACCGCGCAAATTTGCTTTATCGTTTGCATTAAGCCAGGTAGCCAAAGAATCGCTTAAAAATTCAACCTCTGCATTATTATTAATAATAACAATATAGGAAAAGGTAGTTTCCATAAGAGAAGTAAAAGTGATCCCCGACTTTTCTACTTCAATAACACTTTCTATAAAAAACTTGCTAAAGGAATAAAGCAAAAATCCTATAAGTAAAAAAACTAGAAAACCGGTATAATTCATGTATTCCGGAAATCCCGGTCCCGAAATAGGATACCGGAATACCACCAAAAGAAAAAACAGCGAAATCGTGGAAATACCAAGGAACTTAAGTAATCCTCTATGATCCAGATAGCAAAGAGCTGTAGCCAAATCAATAAAAATAAGGTAAAAATAAAGAAAGTCCCCTCCCTGTATGATAGATGCAACAGTGGCAATGACAAAAAAGATGGTAGGACCAACCCAAGCAACAAAATGGCGGGAAACATTATTAAAATAAAAAATCCAGGCATAAAGAGCCGAAAAAATCAGAACTGTTGCAACACGAACCAAAAAATTCAGAAGAGGAAAACTATAACCAATAAATAATATGACCGTAAAAGCAGCATAAGCTACCAGACAAACATAAATTATTGCCGGCATTCGGCGGTAGGTTTTTTCGATGCTCAGAGCCCACTTCTCTTTCAAAAAGAATCTCCATCACTCAATAAATCCGCTATATCAACTTCCTGTATTTGGCCTGGACTGCCTGTTGAACCTGTTTTTTTCGGCGGTCTTTTTTCCGACTGCATTAAAACAGACGCAGAAATATTGGCAGGACAGACAAAGTTCAGCGAGGCCGGGTGTACTTCAAGAATTAATTCCGTATCATAAAAAAACTCGCCATCCAGGGTAATGGCCATATCCACAGATGAAGTAATACGGAGTTTTTTACAGCGGTAATGGGTAATATATTCGGGCCATTTGGCATATTGGCCTTTTTGATAATCCGAAAATATCTGTATTATTTTATCTTTGGGGACAGGTTTTATGGTATACAGATCCATTAATCCGTCATTAAGTACGGCATCCGGAGCAAGAGAACCCAGGCCGTTTCCGGAAGCGTTAGCAATAAAAATCCCTGCATAATTGCCTTCCAGTTCAGCACCTTCCAGTTCAATATGATAATGGCGAATTTGGGAATTTATAATAGTATAATAAATCCCTGCCAGAAAATAGCTGATTTTTAAAGGCAGCCCGAACTGTTCTGATATTTTTAATCCCAATTGATAACTGATGGTTTCAAGGCCAATCAGCACATGAGTTACTACATAGTGGTTTCCTGCCAGAATCGTATCAATTGTTATTACCGGAGAAAGAGATAAATTTCTCATTGATGTAAATTCATTTCTTGCATTTTTCCCGAAAACATTAAGCAAGTCATCGTCTGTACCCATAGGGAAATAGGCAACCTGAACATTGGGGAGTCCTAACACTCCATTAATCACTTCAAAAAGGGTTCCGCTGCCGCCAAATGCATAAACCCTGACCATTTCCGAAGCATTGTTGACAAAACGCATGGTATAACCGGAAGCATCCCGTTTCCACCTGGTAACATGAATTGTATGATCCATTCTGGGATTTCTGACAAAAAAATCCTTTATCTCATCAACAAGTTCATTAATTTGCCCGGTAACTTGTCCTGCTTTGGGGTTAACGATGCACAGGTGCTTCATTATTCTTTATTTCCTTACAAGCTCAAACAGTTCCTGAATTTTTGCGGTCATTCCTTCATATTCCAGATTTTCTATATCTACAAGGATATTCTGCAAAGCATCTTGAATAACTTCATTATCCCAATTAAGAGAAACCATTGGCATTAACAGGGAACTGGCGGCAGTAACATCAAAAGTATCGCAGGCTTTTTTTACCTGTTCCAGTACTTTTTCCAATTCTGTTACTTCGCCTTTGCGGGATTTTTTTTCCTGTTGAGGGAAAATAGCCGCAAGGTTCCGGGAAAATACCCGTAATTTTTCTTCAAAAGGCGGATAGCTATTCCTGCAATATGCATCATCATCCGATTTGGCGGCAAACTCCAGCTGCCGCGACTCATCGCCGAGCGCATCAGCACCAATACTGTACAACGCAGCTTTAATACCGTGAACTTCTATGGCAAATGCCGCCAAATCTTTGTTATACAGACTGCGCAATTTTGCTATTGATTCGGAAACAACCTTAACAGTTACCTTAAGCAATTCGGTATATCGTTTCCTGTCTCCTCCAATAAGGAGCAGGCCTTTTTCAACATCAAGATTTTGAATATTTCCGGCATTTTCCAGAAAAGTGTCATCATATTCTGTCATATACAATTCCTGTTCGTCTTCCTGTATTGCAGCAGGGTTAATTTTCCCTGCATTTTCCGCAGTTTTTTGCATTTCGCGTTCCCAATCGGCTCTGCGGCTGATTAAATAACTTAAAACATCTCCCGTAAAAAGCAAGGTTGTATCGTCATGAATAATTGGTCCGGGATTTTGCCCTTCCATAATAACATAACCGCGCAAGACTTCATCAGCTCTAAGGGGAAGTATACATACAGCTTTGGTTTTGAAATTTATAAACGGCAATTGCGCTTTTTCCAGGACTTCTCCGTTCATTGTAAGGTGTTTTTTGCCTTCCAGGAGTTTTGCCACCTGATTATGGGCAAAGAATTCACTGTCGCCTTCTTCCCTTTCGGTTAAGGGATATATTGCAACAATTCTTGGTTCATTTTCAATAATAAAGATAAATGAAGCGCAAAAAACATTATGATATTTGGAGATTTCGCTCAGCAATTTATCAAAAGCTTCGTTCAGGGCAGAACTGCGAAACAATGCATAGTGAATACGCAGCAATAAATCAAACCGGTCAAAATACCGGTTAAGCAGAATTTGGTTTGTTCTGAATTGTTCCGCCATGCGAACCAGGGATCTGGAGATCATTCCCATCTCATCTTTTGAACTGATAACATCTATCTTCATTTGCAGATTGCCTGAACCGATAATTTCACTGGCCTCTGCCAGTTTTTTCAGGGGCGCCGCAATGCTGTTGGAAAAATAAGAAAAAAGCAGCACAAAAACAATCAAACAAACCGCAAACGAAACGCCAATGGGCAGAAAAACAGGAATTATTTGCTGCAGTATAATTTTCTGCGGTATGGCGGTATAAATATAAAGAGTATTGCCGTATATCTCTAACGGGTAGAAGTGATTAAAGCTGTTGGCCCCTGTAAGTTCAGAATACCCTGTAAAATTAAATCCCGTTTCATAATGGGAGTTTGCAAAGTATTCCAATACACCAGTGTTGCTGTCCAGCCCCAATTCTTCCAGGTTTTGTCCGATTTCACCGGTATCACGGAAATAACAAAGTAAACCATCCTGCTTAAAAATTGCAGAAACCATATCTGCAGAACCCGTGCTTCCCAGTGTTTCCTCATTTATAACTGCATCAAGTCCGACAACGCCAATGGGTTTGCCGCCTCTGAAGACCGGTTCGTTAACGCCAAAGACATAAACCGGGCCAAAACCATAATCCCAAAGCAGTTCAGAGACGCCAAGATCGGTATAAAAAGCGCCTGTCATCATCGGGATGACATAGTAGAACGCTTCTTCCGGGTCATACAATTCGTTTTCGTCCATATCGTCAAGTGTAAACCAGGAATCTCCGTCTCTGTAAAAGGAACGTATATAACGCCCGGAAGGAGCGCCGGAATAATCTTCTGTATGAAGAGAATCATTCCCGTCAAAGGTATTGGATTCAAAAGCCAGCCATGCGTTAATCACTACGGGATTATAGAACCGGGAAGTAATAATATTTTCTCCCCTCATGCGGGCAGCAGGATCGTCCGGATCAATCTTTTCCAGTTCCCTTGCGGAGATCTTAACCGAGAGTTCCATTATATCAAAACACTTCATTAAATTCGAAGCACTGTGTTTCGCCTGACTGTGCAGTTCCCATTCTGTTTCCCTGATTTTAAGCTTATAAATCTGATAAACAATAAAAACAGAAAGAAGCGAGTAAATGACCAAAAAAGGTATTAAAATATAAAATAATATTTTATGTCGAATTGACTTCATATTTTTCCAATTGAACCTTAACTATTGCTGTTTAAACGGCGCCGTGCCACTAATTCAATTTCATCATGGATTGAAATAAAAGCTTCAATAACCTGGGGATCGAAATGCGAACCTTTACCTTCAACAACAAGGTTAAAAGCTTCATAGGAATCCATTGCTTTTCTGTAAACCCGGTCAGCAGCCACAGCATCGTATACATCAGCTACTGCCATAATTCTTGAACACAAGGGGATTTGATCTCCCTTGGCTCCGTGGGGATATCCCGTTCCATTGTATTTTTCGTGATGCCCCTCCGCAATTTCAACTGCATAACTCAGATAATGCTGCGAAGGAGTCCGTTTGTACATATCCCTGAGCAGTTCTCCTCCTATGGTGGTATGGGATTTCATAATATTAAATTCCCGGTCATCCAGCCTGTCCGGTTTTAACAGTATGGTATCACTGACGCCAATTTTGCCTATATCGTGGAGCAACGCTCCGCGGGTCATGAGGGAAAGTTCTTCCTCATTAAGTTCCCCCTGAAAACAGCCCTGGTGTATCAATTCACTTCCCAAAAGTGATACGTACTCTCTGGTCCTTTGAAGATGATCGCCGGTGTTTTTGTCGCGGCTTTCTATCATTTCAGCAAAGGAAATAACTATACTGTCTTCCAGTTCTTTAACGGTATTTTCCAGATTCTGCTGATACCCCGCAAGTCTCAGGTGAAGCTGCAGGCGGTGATTGAGTATGCTTTTTTCTACCGGCTTGGTTATAAAATCCACTACCCCCGATTCCAAAGCACGGACTTCTGTAGCTATATCGTGGTTGGCAGTAAGGAAAATAACCGGAATCCGGCTTAATATAACGCTGGCTTTAATCCGGCTGAGGGTTTCAAAACCATCCATTTCCGGCATATCCACGTCAAGGAGAATAAGATCGGGCACACGCTGAAGGCAAATTTGGAGAGCCTGGGCACCGGATTTTGCCAATAAAACCTGGTACGTATCGGAAAGCTGCAACTGAATGTTTTTCAGATTTGCAAGGTTGTCATCAACTACCAGTATTTGGTTCATGAATCCTCCAAAAACGGGGTTTACAGTAATATAAACTATACATCATAATAAAAATTATTCCAATCATCAGGAGAACATTATGAGCGCAATAGAATATATAGAAGGAAGGGAAATCCTTGATTCCCGGGGAAATCCTACCGTAGAGGTTGATGTAGAACTGGAAGACGGAGCTTTTGGCAGGGCGGCAGTTCCCTCCGGAGCATCCACCGGAGAGCATGAAGCGGTTGAATTACGGGACGACGACAAGAGCCGTTATCTGGGCAAAGGTGTGCAGAAAGCGGTAACCAATATTAATGACATTATTGCTCCTGAGTTAATAGGTTTTGACGCATGTGATCAGGTTGATATTGACCGGACAATGACAGAACTGGATGGAACGGAAAATAAAGGAAAACTCGGCGCCAATGCAATTTTGGGTGTGTCGATGGCTTGTGCCAGAGCAGCGGCAGAAAGTCTGGGGGTTCCCCTGTACAGATATCTTGGTACTTTTCATGCAAGTATACTTCCCGTACCAATGGCAAATATTATAAACGGCGGAAAACATGCTGATAATAAAGTAGATTTTCAGGAATTTATGGTCATGCCTGTAGGCGCAGAATCCATAAGAGAGGCTGTACGCTGGACCGCAGAAGTATTCCATAACCTGAAAAAACTTCTTAAAGATGCCGGTAAGAACACTGCAGTCGGAGACGAAGGCGGCTTTGCCCCGGATATCGGCAACGAAGAAGCCCTGGAATTCATTATGAAGGCTATTGAAAAAGCGGGCTACAAACCGGGTGACGACTTTGGTATTGCGCTGGACTGTGCAAGTTCAGAACTGTTTGAAGAAGGCGGCAGAAAAGGTTACAAGTTCTGGAAATCCAACCCGGATAAACTTTTTACAGCCGAAGAAATGATCGGCATCTACACCAAATGGGTAAACAAATACCCCATTATTTCCATAGAAGATCCTCTGGATCAAAACGACTGGGACGGTTATGTACAGATGACCAAAGCTCTGGGCAGCAAAATCCAGATTGTCGGCGACGACTTCTTTGTGACCAACACAAAACGCCTTTCCAAAGGTATTGATATGGGCGCCTGTAATTCAATTTTGATCAAGGTAAATCAAATCGGTACGGTAACCGAAACCTACGAAGCGGTCGAAATGGCCAAGCGTGCGGGATATACGGCGATCATCTCCCACCGTTCAGGCGAAACAGAAGATTCCTTTATTGCCGACCTTGTCGTCGCCTTGGAAACCGGCCAGATTAAAACCGGTTCCATGAGCCGTACCGACAGGATCTGCAAGTACAACCAACTTATGCGAATCGAAGACGAACTTATGGGCGTCTGCGAATATGCCGGGAAGAACGCATTCTATAATATAAAGAACGCTACCTGAATAATCCCGGTAAAAATGTTGACAGCGCCGGTACATAGGTAATCAGCAGAACCACTACAAGCCGAATTAACAGAAAGGGCAGTACATAACGGCAAATTTTGGCAAATGGCGTGTTAAAGCGGTAACTTGCAAGAAACAGATTTAAACCCACAGGCGGCGTAAGAAACCCTGCTTCCAGATTGATAATAAAAATAATACCAAGATGCACAGGATCCATTCCATAGACTGCCCCCAAAGGGCTTACAAGCGGCAGGACAATCAATATGGCGGAAAAAATATCCATAAGACAGCCCACAACAAGGAGCAAAAGGTTAAGGAGCAGGAGAAACACTATTCTGGACTGGATTGTATCCTTCATCCAATAGGCAAGGTTTTGGGGTGCCTGTGTATCTATAATGTAGTATGAAAGAGCCATAGAAAGGGCGATAATCGAAAACACTCCGCCTATGATAGGCACAGCTTTGCGAAATACTTCCGGGACTTGTTTAAGAGTCATATCTCTGTGTATTAACACTTCTACAATAAATACATAAACAACAGAAAGCGCTCCAAGTTCGGTAATGGAAAGAAAACCGGTAAAGAATGCCGCCACAAGAAGTACGGGAAGCATTATCTCAAAGATCGATTCTTTAATTGCAACAACGGTGTTTTTTAAATTAAAAGGTTCAATACTTGCAACCGGCATTTCTCCCGATTCGCCTTTGAACATTTTAAGAGATACTACAATGCCAAAAATGACCATTGTACCTACAAGTATTACTCCCGGAATTATCCCCCCGACAAAAAGATGAAGTATATTGGTCATGGTAGTAGCCCCCACCAGAATGATGGGAAGGCTAGGCGGAAAAAGAAGACCAATGCTTCCGGTAGATGTAAGGAGGCCTATGGAAAATTTTTCCGGGTATTTACTGTGCTGGGAAAGAATGGCAAAAAGAAGCCCGCCCAGGGCAAGGATTGTAACGCCGGAAGCGCCGGTAAAAGAAGTAAAGAAAGCGCAAATTAAAACGGTGGCTACAATCATGCCGCCGGGGAACCAGCCAAAAAGCCCTCTGAATGCTTTTACCAGCCGCTCCCCCGCTTTGCTTTCGGAAAGCAAAAATCCTGCAATGGTAAAGAGGGGGATGGGAAGTATTCCATCCTGGGTAAGGGCCATGTACACCTGGCCCGAAATAACATCAATTTCCTGACCGCCTGCCTGAAGCAAAAGCAGTGCAAGCCCTCCCATAACCACAAAGAGCGGAGTCCCGGCAATTGCAGCGGCCAGAAGGAAAATTACAGCCGGCGCTTTTATGTACCAGGCAATGTCATAAAACAGTTCCGTTACATCATATAAAAAATCCGGTCCGCCGTAGGGCCAGAGGGCTTTTCCGATAATTGGAAATGCGCACATTGTTCCCAAAAGCAATACCAGATAGGGAATAATTTTTAACTTACCCTCAAGCGGAGTAAGGCGGGCGAAACGAAAAGCAATAACCATATAGCCTATGGGAATTATCAGGGCAAAAACACGATCGGGGATTATTCCGCAGATCATCCAGCCCATAAGCCCCATTCTGATAAACGGCAGCGAACTCCATGCTATGATCGTAATAATAAAAGCGGAAAGAATATGGCTTACCACCGACGCAATTTTTTTTGTTTTGTCGGAAGAAAAATTCTGAATAATACCGATAGACAGATGTTCATCTTTTTTGGTTGTCAGCATTCCGGACAAAAGACCAAGCATTAAAAGAAGATGTGTTAAAAGGTTTTTTGCATCGGGGAACCCGGTCTTTACGGTAAGCCGCAGTATAATATCTGTTAATGGAAGAATAGCAAGCAAAGCAAGCGAAAGATAACAGATGCCTTCTTCTATTGTTAAGAGAAAACCTGCAATTCCTCTTTTTTCCCCGGTAAGTACGCCGCCTTTTGCATCGCTCACTGACGGCCCCGGTATGCTCTTAGTATCCCTTCGATTCTATTGTACGTGGTTCGGTCAAAGGTACTCCCCAAAAGACCCGGCGTTGCCTTTGCCGCATCGTCATACCATTCCTGTAATTGCGTCTGGCTAATCTGGTTTTCCTTTAAGCCGTTGTTTTTCATTTGCCGAATTGTGTCTGCTTCCAGTCTTAACAGCGAAGATTCCAGTTCGGCGCCAACGCGTTTTGTGATGCGTATTAATTCACTGCGGTATTGGGAAGGTATGGATTCCCACGCCTGTTTATTCAGAACTATGCCTCCAAGAAACGGAGCAATGTTAATGCTGGACATGTTTTTTGCCACACCAAAATATTGGGCTCCGGCAGCAAATATCGGACTCTGATAAACCGCATCAATAGTTCCGCCGTTTAAAGCAATAAGAACACGGTTTTGTTCCACCAGAACTACCTGATAACCCATAGCCCTGAAAGCCTGCGCCAATTCCGGTTCCGAAGGCATACTTCCTACTTTCTGGCGCTTTAAATCCCCAGGTAAAACAACAGGACTCTTTGAAAAGAACCTTACCCAGCCTGCTTTAACCAATGCAAGAGCATAGTAATTTTTTGCATTGATTTTTGCTTCAAATTCAGGTTTTACATTTCTAAGAACCTCATCAAGTTCAGCTTCGCTGCGAATCAAAAAAGGAACGCTTAAGGTAAGAATCTCCGGGGCAATTTTATTTAATCCGAAAGAAGTAAATATTGCAGCCTGAATGGTGTTCATGTTGAGTTTCCGCAGTACTTCGTCTTCCGAACCCTGGGTACCGTTGGCATAGACCCGCAGTTCAACTTCACCATTGGTTACCCTTTCCCATTCCGCTGCAAGTTTATTAACTGTCCGGCCCCAGTCGGTGTTTTCCGGCACCATAGAAGCAAGTTTAATAACTATTTTCTGCGGACGTCTTTGGCCGTAAACCGGCAGAATTACCAAAAGAAAAGCAATTACTACCAAAAAAAGAGCTTTATTTTTCATAACAATTTTACCTCCAAAAACAAAAGCTTGTTGAGCTTGTTCCAAAATCTGACATTCTGAAACCGCTTCGGTTGAAATCAGTATTCTTCATCGTAATAAAAATCATCTTCGATTTCCAGATCTACAAACAGCTCCGGCGCCTTTTCCAGCAGGTACCGGGCCTTTTCCTGATTTAAAATAGTGACTAGGGTGTTGTTTCGATCCGCATTCGCATCTATGGCCAGAGCTTTCTCCAGACTGTTTTTAAAATCATCATAATCCTGATTTTTTACCGCAATGGACTGCGCATACGAAACATAGGGGCCTGCCGTTTTTCCTCCGGATTTTTCCAGCGCTTTTTGATAATGAACCAGGGCTTTTTCGATATCTCCCCCCATGCCATCGGGTAAAGCGCTGTAAACAATAAAAAACAATTCATCCAATGCGCCGGAATTATAGCCGCTGTCCAATTCATAAGCCCTGCTTATCATTTCTACAATTTGCGGAACACGCAGCCCAAGGGATATGTCAAAGACATTAAGCGCATAGGCTGAAAGGGTTCCTGCGGCATACCAGTAAAAAAGGGTAATGTCTTCCTTCTTCATTTTGGACAAATCGCCGGTAAATTTCAGGAATTCCTCAGGCCCCCAGTTTCCGATCAAACCGGGATATTTGTTGTTTATCCCCCGTTCAAGAATCGTTACCCCCCTAAGATAGAGATTCTTTGCCCTTTCCAGTTCCACCCGCTTTTTTTCGTATTGGCTCAGGGGCAGCATTTCCGCCGGACCCTGAACGAATGCATTTGCGTACATTATAAACAGGGAACCAGTGGTAACAATGAGCCCTTGATGGTCGGGGTTTTGATCCAGCAGCGATTCATACATTTTAATGGCAAAGGGCATGGCGTCCCCTACCAGACGAGGATCGTTATCCCCCATAAAAACCGTATTTGTTCCGCCGCTGGTTAAGGTATCGGAAACCTTATTCATTACCAGTTTGTTCAAAGAACAGGAGGAGACAAATAAAACAACTGCAAGACCCAAAAATAGGATTTTTCTCATGATATACCTTGACTCATTATACTACCAATAGGGGTTTTGGGAAATAGTTACAAAAACAGGTTTACAAAGCAAATTAATCGCCAATGACGTTCCGTATATCCCTGTTAATTGCGCCGAGTTTTCGCTCAACCTCGGTTTTTGCTTCGTTAAGACCTGCTTTGGCTTCGGCACAGCAGGTAGCATAAAACTTTATCTTAGGCTCGGTTCCGCTGGGCCGGGCGCTGACTATCGTACCGTCTTCCAGGAAAAACTGAAGTACATCACTGGGGGGCAGGCCGTCTGCACCGTTTACAATGTCCCGGACCCGCGCTACTTTAATACCGCCCAGAACAGCCGGAGGATTTTTCCGGTATTCTTCCATTATACCTTTCATTATTCCGGGCCCTTCCGGTCCCTGGAAATACTTGGAAATACCCAATTCCTGCCAGTAACCGAATTCGAGATATAGTTCATTAAGCCTGTCAAGGAGGCTCTTCCCTTTGCTCCGCCAGTACAGGGTCATTTCTGTAGTTAAAGCAGTAGCGGTAATTCCGTCTTTATCCCTGACTTCCGTCTCAACCAGGTAACCATAGCTTTCTTCCGTACCGTAGATATATGTCCCGTCTATTTCTCCGCTTTCACATTTGCGCATAATGTCGGCGATCCACTTAAATCCGGTAAGGCATTCTACGCATTTTACCCCGTAACCTTCCGCTACACGTTTCTGCATTCCTGTTGTAACAACGGTATTTACCATTACAGGGTTGGCGGGCATCTTTCCCAGTTCTTTAAGGGAAAGAAATATATAGTCGGCCAGGAGCACTCCCATTTGGTTTCCTGTAACCAAAGTAAAATTTGTCTTTGTTGAGTCCAGAGGGGAACCTTCGCTCACATCCGTTCGTTCGGTGGAGTATACTGGTACAGCTATACCAAAACGATCCGCATCGGGATCGGTTGCCATAACTACATCGGCCCCTTCTTTTGCACCCAGCTTGATTGCCATATCAAGCGCCGCCGCTTCTTCCGGGTTGGGAAACGCCACCGTTGGGAAATCACCGTTCCCTTCCCTTTGTTCCGGAACAGTAATCACATTAAGGCCCATTTCGCTTAAAACACCTTCCACATGGAAAGCTCCCGTACCATGAAGTGGCGTATAGACAATCTTTACATCACCGGCTTTTTCCTTAATCAGACCGGGCCGGAACAACCTGCTTTTTACCATAGCTCTGTAGGGTTCATCTACTTCTTTATCAATAATAACGAGTAAACCCGCTTTTATGGCTTCTTCCCTGGGCATTTCTTTAATGTCTGTTACTGTATTTACCTCGGCGATGATCCCTTTATCGTGCGGGGCAATAACCTGGGAACCATCGTTCCAATACGCTTTATAGCCATTGTATTTCGGCGGATTGTGGCTTGCCGTTACTACAATACCCGTATCGCAGCCAAGAAGCCGTATTGCAAAAGACAATTCAGGAGTGGGACGCATTGATGAAAAAAGATATGCCTTAATCCCGTTAGCGGCAAAAATTAACGCCGCAGCTTCGGCAAATTCTACGGAATAATGCCGGCTGTCAAAGGCAATAGCGGCAGACAGACCGCCGTTTGCGGCTTTTTCGGGAAAAGCTTTACGGATATAGTTAGCCAAACCCTGAGTAGCGCTTTTTACCACCAGAGTATTCATCCGGTTATAGCCTCCCCCGATGATTCCCCGGAGACCACCGGTGCCGAATTCCAGGTTACGGTAAAAGCGATCTTCCAGTTCCTTTAGCGCAGCCTCGTCCCCGCTGTCTGCAAGAAGTTTTTCAACTTCCGCGCGGAAACCGGAATCTTTTTCCCTGGCAATATAATCTTTTGCTTTTTCGACAATAGCAGCTTTATCCATGACCTACTCCTTTACCAAGCGCTTGGAAATACAGATATGGTTATGATACTAAATGTAAAACGAGAATACAAGGTATGCATACCAAAGCACAATTGACTGCTGAGCATCTGGCATAGACATTATCTTTAATAAATTCAGCAAAGGGGTGGGCAAAGGCCCCGAAAAAACCGCGTGTTGAGCCCGCCAAAACAGCTTCCCTGTACCAAACCTCCACATTTTTATTATTGTTGGTTTAGTACAGGGCACTTTATGTATTAATACTACTTTTATTCGCAGATCTGTTCTGGCGGGGAATTCCACATGGTTTTTCCGAGGCCTTTGCCCACCCCTTTCCAAAAAAATATTGCACAATATGATATGCCAGGATCAGAGGTAAATTAAGTTTTTACGATGGATGAAAACACACATTTATGCTGAACATCTGTCATTCCATCTCACGGTTCTTGATTTTCATCAATTACCTATACGAACCCATTGCTCTCCATTTCCCGAAAATGTTTCGTCATCATCAATCGTATAAACAAAAGTTTTTCCGCTAACATCTTTCCAGTCACCACTGGCTTGATTGCTAAAAGTGATAGTAAGCCTATTTCCGCTAATGCTGTACTTTCCCCTTGCCATGATCGAATTTGGGTTACTGTTAGAAATGCCTTGTACATTGCCATCAGGAAGAAAACGTAAAATCAAATCAGTACCATGATAAGCAAATCGTCCGGTTTTTAGACTTTGCGCTGATACCGTTGAAACAAACGCCAGTGCCATTACCAGCATCCCCAGCAGAACTAATATTTTCTTGTTTTTCATTTAAACAACTCCTTAGTTATTTTTATTACCAACATTGGTAAAAACCATAGCTTTACTGAAGCCACCAAGCATCATCATCACCAAAAAGAACTGAACCTGTACCGTCTGCATGTATCAATTCAAGTGTTGCCCCTCTAGCATGAGCCAATTCACCATAAGCAGTATTGAAGGTAATATAAATTTTATAACCATCGTACCTCCATGTTCCGCTTGCAGATCCGCCTGGAATATGCATACTTGCAGTTTGATCTGAATTTATCATAATCCAGTAATCGTAATCGAGGTCATTCCTGCTGTCACCTGCTACATATTTTCCGATTTTTACATCAATAGCAAAGACAGTACCTGCGACAATCACCAATAGCAAAGTGATTACAAATATATTCTTGTTTTTCATTTAAACAACTCCATCATGTTTTTTAACTCCCGTAAGACATACATTTTACGGGAGTAAAAACTTGTTTAACGAACCCTACCTGCAACAAACTGGTTCATTAATGCTTACTAACTTTTTTCCTAATCGTCGTTATGCCCATGAGCAATAAATCTGTGACCACATGTACATACTCTACTGCCACCAAATTCTTCACCACTGAAAGTGAATTTCTCACAAGAACATCTATTACATGCACCAGAACCAGCAAATACCACTCCACCAACCAATGCAACGAGAATTAGCACAAGACACAGAATCAACTTTCTCTTGTTTTTCATTTGTTTACCCCTTAGTTTTAACTCATTACGGAGATTTAAATTAACAACCCATACAAGTTGTTCGGCTACAGCGATCATATAATAATTAATATGTATGCGTCAAGTGTCTCTATATAAAAAAAATAGGCACTTATAGGATACAAAATATGGATTTGGACCAGCTTTTTGTCCGAAATTTAAAAAAATGGCGTAAAAACAGAGGTTTTTCCCAAAAAATACTGGCGGAACGATGTAATGCGGCGCATTCATATATCAGGCAACTTGAGAGCGGAAGCGGAAAACCGTCTTTTGCCTTTATTGGGAAACTGTGTGAAGCTCTGGAAATCGAAGCCTATCAGCTTTTTTATGACGAAACAGTACAACAGGGGAGAAAACCGTCCCAGGCTGCTTATTTAAAAACAATCAAAACAGACTTTCTGGAAAAAGTGGCCATCGAACTTGATTCTGCTATAAACAAACTGCAAAACCGAGATATATATCTATAATTCCATCAGGAAAATTTTCTGGTTGTCATTATCAGAGTCTGCCAAAAATGCTATAGTCAAAAAAGTATATGGAAACATCCCGTACCCGGTATTTCGGTTCATCTTTATTCGTTGCCCTCCGTTATCTTTGGGGCAGGGCAAAAGAAGGAGGCCGTTATCTCAGGGGCGCTACAGCCGGCATAGCTTTAAGTCTTGTACCGATTATAGTTACGCTTATTGTCGCCGATGGTATGATACGTGGAATTACCGGCCGGTATCTGGAACTGGGTACCGGCCATCTCCAGATATATGATTATATAAACTACAGCGATTATCCCGATGAACTCTTACAGAACATTAACAATCTTGACGGTGTCCGCGGTGTCTGGCATGAAAAACAGGGTTTGGGAATAATTTTGGGAAAGAACGGTCGTCTTGGAACCACTATCCGTGCAGTTGACAGCAGTTTCTGGAAAGATAAGGGAAGCGCAGAATACCTTGAAATAATTGCAGGCAGCGCCAATCTGGAAGCGGAAAACGAATTGCTTTTGGGCAAATCACTGGCAGAAACACTGGAAGCAGAACCGGGATCAACGGTACGCCTTATGACAATCAGGGTTAATGAAGAAGGCAGGAATATTCCCAGGGTTACAATTTTTACCGTAAAGGGAATTATTTCTTCCGGTTACCGAGAACTGGATGCCTTGTGGTGTATTATGAATTACGAAACAGGGCTTAAACTTCTTTCTCCTGAACTGTACAGGGCTTTTCTGATGGTAAAAATCAATGACCCCTATAAAGCGGCGGATAGAATTTCGGAACAAATAATGATCCACGCAGGACCCGGATACGGAGTATATACCTGGAAAGAACTTCAGCAGTCCCTGTACCGTTCTTTTGAATCCACACGGCAATTATTGCTTTTTATAATGGCGCTGCTTGTACTGGTAGCTGCGGTTAATGTTTCTTCCGCCACATCAATGCTGGTTATTGAAAGACAACGGGACATTGCCGTACTTAAAACAGGCGGCGCCGGTCCGTTTTCCATACAAAACATTTTTCTCTGGAGCGCTTTTTTAACCGGCCTTGCCGGTGCAGTTATAGGAATGGGACTTGGGCTTCTGATTGGAATTAACATCAATTCGATTATCCGCGGGTTGGAAAAATTTCTTTCATTCCTGGGAAGTCCCTGGGGCAGCCATGTAAAAATTTTGGATCCTGATTATTACCTGGAAGCAATTCCAATCATTATAGACTGGAAAATGGTCTTGATTATCGGTCTGTTTACCATACTGTGTTCCTGCCTGGCATCCGCCCTGCCCGCCCGCCGTGCTGGAATACTTAAACCTCTGGAAATATTACGGCGGGTATAAAATGAACAACGGCGAAGACTTACGATTAAGAGATCCCAAAATAACACCGACAAGCGAAGCGTTGGAACAAGTTCTTGGCAGCAGTTATGCCGCATACGAAATATTCCAGAGCGCCTTGCCCAATTTGGAAATAGAACAGCAGTGGCAATGGTACACGCCCCACAAGGCATGGTTTGCAAAAGGACAATACTTCCGGACAACGCCGCGCGGAACAAGGAAAGAAAAAAACCTCTACTGGCTCCATGTTTTCGAAGGACACTTTACCGTAGCAGTCTGGTTCAAGGAAAAAAACCGCACGGAAGCGTTAAAAGCCGGTGTCAGCGAAAAAACAAAACGTCTGATTCGTGACGCCAGGACAATGGGCAAAGTGCTTACCTTTCCTGTAACGTTCGATATAACTACCGCCAAACCGCTTGCAGATGTTTGCTCACTGATAGAATGTAAAAAAAGAATAGAGGGATAAACGAGCCGGTCTTTTTATTCGAAAGTCTGGTTTAATACCCCGCTGCTTGCAGCGGGGAGCCTCATTCAATATACTCGTTTCCAAACGCATTATAACCGATCTCAATATTATCGGGAATTGTAACATTTTCTTCCAGTTGATTTCCAGCAAATGCCTGTTCACCGATGGAAATAAGACTGCCGGGAATAATAACACTGGTCAGCCGATTAACGGCAAATGCCTGTTTACCAATTGAAATAACGCTGTCGGGAATGGTAATACTTGTTAGTTGTTTCTGTTGAAATGCCCTTTCGCCGATATGTGTAACAGGCAAATTCTGTATATGCGAGGGTATATTTACCTCATGTTGGTCGCCAGTGTATGCGATGATCTTTATTGCGTTTTCGAGTTCCAGCCCCAGACCACGCACATCAATAATCTCTACCTTAAAGAAGTCTGCGGGATCGTCGACAGGAAACTGTATAACATCGACCCAGGGATCGTGTGCGTAATCAATGGAAAAATACTCACCCGACACTATTTCGGCATCTCTTGTCTCCTCTGCGATTTGTTCAGCCGGCATTTTAGAGGTGCAGTTTAATATAAAAATGCATAAAAGCATTATTCCCAATAGTTTAATTATTATCCGTCCTTTTTCCATGTCTCTCTCTATATTCCTTATGTCAAAACCCGCTTTAAGACCTTATTCCACCTTAAAACGCGCGACTTCATCCATTAACATTTTAGTCTCTTCATGGTTTTTCTTGCTTATACCATTAACATGATCAACCGCAGTATTGATATGATCGGCGCCGCTTGCCATTTCGTTCATTCCCGATGTGATTTCCTGTGTCATCTGCTCAAGGTTTTGGCTTTCCTGAATAACTTCTTTTGCGCCTTCAAGCATTTGAAGCGATCCTTCCCTTACCTGTCTGGTTATCTCGTTCAGGAAACCAACACCTTCCAGAATTTGTTTGCTTCCGCTTCCCTGTTCTTCCATTGCGCTGCGTATATTTTCTTCCTGCTGCGCTACAGTTCTGACACTGGTATCAATTGCCTCAAATTTATTTAAAACATTTCCCGTTGATTTGGTTATTTTGTCGATTGATTCTTTTATTTTTTTCAAAACTTTCCCGATGGTTTTTGACTGCTCGCTGGAACTTTCCGCCAATTTACGGATTTCATCGGCGACAACGGCAAAACCTTTTCCGGCTTCTCCCGCATGAGCCGCTTCAATGGCAGCGTTCATTGAGAGTAAATTAGTTTGACTGGCAATATTCTGCATAACCGAATTTATTTCCAAAAGCCCTTCGGATTCACGGTAAATTTCCTGTATGTCTGTTGAAACTTCCTGTAAACCGTTACGTCCGATTTCAGACGCTTCCTGTAATGTTTTTACATTTTCGACATTGTTTACCAGCGTTACCGTTACCGAATTTATATTGGCAACCATTTCTTCAATTGCCGATGACGCGTTGGAAACATGGGAACTTTGCTCGGCGACAAGCGCGTCAAGTTTATTGATGTTTACGACAACCTGTTCCATTGTGGCGTGCGTTTCGCTTACGCTTGCGCTTTGGTTAAGGATGCGGCCTTTAATACTTTTTATATTGGCGGTAATTTCGTTAATTGCGCTTGCTGTTTCGGTCATATTGCCTGAAAGGTCGTCTCCCATTTCGGATAACGTTTCTGACTGAGCTTTTATGTTAATTACCATTTCTCTAATTTTATTTAACGTATGATTATTAAAAGAGTTGATCATTACTCCGATTTCATCATTTCTTTTAAAATGTTTGCATATCGCTTTTTTCTCCGCTGCGTTCATGACAATATTTCCCGTCTTCCCTACTTTTTCCATAAAGTTTGAAAGTAATGAAATAGGGGGAACAATGTTTTGTGTTATACCGAATGCCAGCGCAACACCGGAAATTAACGCGATTATAATGCACGCTATTATTAATGATCTGAATAATACACCGCGATCATGAACTTCATGTGTTTTATCGGTTAATAAATCGCCGTAGCGGGTATTCATTTGATCCAAAAACGAGATTACTTCCGCCGTTGTCGGTAAAACTTCATTGATAAGTTTTTGTACCGCTTCTTCTGTTTCCGCGTTGTCAAGATGATCGATAATTTCTCCTGCTTTTCCGTGCATAAAACGATGAGGGTCGGTTACATTTTGTATCATTTGTTTTACTTCCGGGTCGGTTATCCCTTTTACTTCATCGCTGTTCAGCCACTTTCCCAAAGAACAGGCCGTTGAATCAAGCGAACCGGTAAAGTTTTTACCTTGATGGACAGCTTCGGTCAGTGAATGCCTCCAGGTATAATGTGATCCCAATATTGAAGAAATACTTGATCTTGTATCCGCTATAACAAGAATGTCATCGGTTGCATTTGTCAGGAAATTGTCGCTGTAAAGCCCCAAACCGCCCAGAATACCGCCTATAAAAGAAACTATGAGGAAACCTCCGAAAAGCTTTGTACGAACCTTCATTTTTTAGTTTTTCCTATATTTAATAAATTTTTTTTTGTATTATAACATAATATTCCCAGCCCAAACAGTCTTTTGCATGAAACAATAAAAATTCGACATGAATCATGATTTTTGAGTGTAAATTAGCCGCTTTTCGACAGTGTCAAAGTAAATGTAACGAAAAACCGCAATAACCTTGCCTACTGCGGCGTATTGTTACCGCCTTTAGTCGACATAAGCGAATGTATGCACTGCTCAGCGTACACGCATCTTTTACAGTCTCCCGATTTTTCAATATTTGCCGAATCGTACCATGCTTCAAAAACTTTACGGAGTTTAGCTCTTATTTCGGCGTTTTTAGGGTCTAATACCCATCCGAGATTTTCACCAATTATAAAAATTTTTAGTATATGATTTTTTATACAGCATGTGAGCTAACATGTGCCTGATTACGTCCATTTCTTTTGGCAGTGTAAAGCGCTTTATCAGCAAATTCATAAAGAACGTGCATATCGAAGTTGCAGAAAAAGTCCCAATGACGCATAACAAATAGAAAAAAGGATCGACACAGAACCACAAAAGAAGTACCATGACCTATTATGGCACGATATAGAGAAACAGAAAAAGGGCAAGGGT
>WRIX01000026.1:20025-26793 GCA_009782495.1 Treponema sp. | reverse complement strand
CTCCTTACAGCATGGACGCTGATTTTTCATAACTCCCTAGAAAATCGCCAGTTTGGCGTTAAGTTCAATTCGCCACTGGGCATTGCTGTCTTTTAATGCATTTCCCCAGGAAGGCAAAAACACACCGCCAAGAAGATTAAGCTGCAAATCCGAAAACGGAAACCAGATTACGCTGCCGGAAATTTCATTGCCTAAAAAATGGCCGTCCTTTGCACCAAGATGGTTTGCGTAGGTTCCCAAATCACTTAAAATAAAATAGGAATCCGCAAGGTTTACAATTAAACTTTCCGCCGGACGTATTGAATATTCCATGCGGATCATCGAAAGGCCGGAAAGTTTTGCCCTTAGTATGTCTCCCTGATATTGGGTAGTAATGGGAATAAATGCGGCAAACGAACTGTCCTCCTTATCCGGCGTCCCGCTGGAGAAGCGTCCGGTCAGTGTCAGGCGGTCCTGCACTTTTGTCGGCAAAAGCCATGATATTCCTGCTTCACCGGCAAAAGAAAACAGGGTTTTGGTTTCGCCGGCAGTTTTATGTTCGGCCAATTCCATACAGACGCCCAGATCAAATATAAAACTATTTATGGGATAAATGAATTTCGCACCAAGGTACTGACTGTGGTAGGTTTCATCGTTGCCGGAAAGATCGAACTGGCCGATAATGAAACCCTTTAGCCTGAATTTTTCGCTAAGGCCGGGTTTTTCCCAATCAATGGCAGCCAGTATACGGCGCGGCGCAAAATAGGTATCAGCAAACTTATCATAGTCCAATGGTAAATAGTACGTTGTTAAATCCGCTTCGGTCATGGTAATACGTGCAGTGTTTTTGTAGAGAAACCCTGTATACCATGCGCCAATTCCAAGATTTCCAAAACCGCCAAGCCCCATTGTAACTTGTGCGCCGTCAAAAAGCCCGTCTGCAATAAAGCCAAGCGGGTCTGTGTAGATCATACGGCCTGCGTGTAATTCTGTTCCCTCACCAAAACGGTAACTTAATTCTGTACGCAGGAGTTCGGGTATAAAGATCGTATCTACACGCTGATATTCCACGGTAATACCGGCGGAAAGGTATAGGTTTCCGTGGGAATCGCCGGGCGAGCCGAACGGTATGGATACCCAGGGAGTCAGTGTTCCCGTATAAGAAAACCCGTCCATTGTATTGTCCAGGTTACCCGCCGTATCGGCTATGGCAGCGGTTTGATCAGCTAAAAGACCCCAGTCGTAAGCGAAAAGCGATACTCCCGGCAATAATAAAACCAACAGGAGAAAAACCAATGATTTGCAACAACTGCGTTTTTGTGCAAGGTTATTTGGAAAAAATCGTTTAGTCATTTTGCTATCCCTTTAATATGCGTCACGCATGGCGAGCAGGCGGCCGACCATTAACAATAAATCCTGCCCTGATACGCTTGTGAGCGGATCGGCAGCGCTGCGGATTACTTTTTTGAATACCAGTTCACGATACGCATGGTGCGGGCTTTTTGTCATGCTGTAGAAAATACCGCCCTTTAGATTAAACGAACGCATCAGGAGAAGCGCAACACCCTGAAGCTGTGCAGTACCCATTGATTCGGCTTTTTTCGGCAGCCAATTGTTCCCGGCGGCAAAATTAAAGGCTGCCTGGTCATTACTGAAGATACCAGCCTCCGCCGCCTCCAGTACAAAATCGGTTACTTCGAGCCAGGTCAGCTCGGTTTTGTTAAGCAGAGCTTCCACCTTGGCGGCAGTCTGGCCGAACAGCGGGGCGGACAGGGCAAGTACCAGAAAAAGTAATATTGGCAGCGTACGAATTTTCATCATAGAACTCCTGAAATAATAGTATCATATAATGACGGGTATTTGAACAGCCAGGGAAGAACGCATCAATTTATCGAACTGAACGCATCGGTACAAATAATCTCATATTGGTATAAGAAGGATTATCCATTTAGCACATTCCGAACCATGTTACCCTGCATGACGGAGAATCTGCCCTGAGCGGGAACGTCGGTCGTGGCTGCTGTTTACGCATGCTTTGGCATGGCTGCTGTTGTTGCACGCCGAATGTTCTCGTCAGGTCAGACTTCCCCTCCTGCAGGGCAAGCATGTTCACGTAAATGCTTCATGGATAACCCAATTCAAACCAGTATGACAATAGTGGCCGCAATGTGTTTAGTGTAAAATAGTCATCTGACACTTGGCGTGTCCTTTTTAATGAGATCTGTCCTTTTCATGCAATTTTTAATTTGCCATGATGCTGGACAAAGGAAAAATCGAAGGTTTGAATGTCTTGATATATTGAGCGGAGCATATCTTCGAATTCTTCAAGGGTTTTTCCCTGGGTGGTATAATCAGGATAATCGTCCAGATGACCCACAAACCACCCGTCGTCTTTCCAATAGGTATAATTAAGTTCCATAAAATGCTCCTGGTCCAGCTTACACTATTAATTGTTGTTGGGAAAGCAAATCTTTAGCAATATCCTCTACAATATGGCAAATGTCATTGCTAATTACCCGAATAATAGTATGGAAAGGGGTGGGCGCAAGTTCTCACCAAAGCGCCAGGCCGCAAAGAAGAAGATTTCACACAGTGAACGCAGAGGGAAGAAATGTTCAGGGAGCAGTTAGTCAAAGCGATTAAAAAAAAGCAGCGTTTAAAACTAGCACTTTATAGCCTTATAGCCAAGCGCCAGCAATGTATGAATAATGACATAGAATTTAACACTTATCAAGTAAGATTTTACCTTAAAGTACATAAATTCAGTAAAAATGTTACAAAAATCACCTGCCAGCTTTTATTCATACAGTAAGCCAGTTTTCATCATAAAACGCTAAATTTAAACGCTAGTTTTTTTTAAGCAGGGACGGATACCACCCTAAGTACAACTTTAATTAAGGGAGCAAAAAGATGAATAAACTGTTTAAGAAAGAAGTTTTCAGAGGAATGCTTTTACTTGGCATTGTCCTGGTATTCGCGCTGACGCCCATTTGTGCCCATGCGCAGAATAGCGGGAGTTTAACGATATGGTCATTCACTGATGAATTAAGGGACATGATCAATAACTATTACAAATCGTCCCATTCAAAGGTAAAAGTTACTTATGTAAAGCACGCAACAGAAGATTTTCCAAAGAAACTGGACCCTGTTCTGGCTTCCGGTAAAAAAGTGCCGGATGTTTTTGCCCTTGAAGCGGCTTTTGTACGCAAATATGTCGAATCGGGCCAACTGTTGGAGCTAACCGATGTATACATGGCCAACAGATCGAAACTGATGCAGTACACGGTGGACGTAGGGACATATAACGGAAGGGTGTACGCAATGTCATGGCAGGCATGCCCCGGCGCCATGTTTTACCGCCGAAGTCTTGCAAAAAAATACCTGGGTACCGACGATCCAAAAACCGTACAGACATATTTTTCCAATATGAACAAATTACTTGATACGGCAAAATTGCTTAAAACCAAGTCCAACGGCACTTGCGTTGTGGTATCTTCCTATGGCGAACTTTACACGCCGTACCTTAGCGGACGCAACAGCCCCTGGGTAGTAAACGGAAAAGTTGTAATCGATCCGATGATTGAACGGTATATGGATATGGCCAAAACTTTTCACGATTTCAAGTATCATGCTGGTGTATGGCAATGGTCAGATGGATGGTATGCCGGAATGAGAGGTGAATTAAAGGACGACAGTGGAAAGGATGTAGAAGTTTTTGCATACTTTCTTCCCACATGGGGTTTGCACTATATACTCAAGACCAACGCTCCGACAACTTCTGGCGATTGGGCGATGATCCAGGGTCCGCTTCCGTACAGTTGGGGTGGAACATGGCTTGCCGCATGGAAGAACACCCCGAACTCCGCAGCGGCAAAGGAGATGATCCGGTACTTTACTGCCGACGACGATTTTATGGAGCTGTATGCCAAGGCTACGGGAGACATGGTAAGTAACACGACAGTGGTTGACAGAATTAAGGGCAGTTATTCGGAACCCTTCCTGGGCGGACAAAACCACTATGCCGAATTTGCGGAAATGGCAAAGAACGTTAATGGCAAACTAAGGCAAGGAACCGATGCCGAGATTGAAGAGCTTTTCCATGATGCTATGAACGAGTTCGTGTTTAATGGAAAAACCATGAAGGACACTCTTGCTCAATTTACAGCTGAGGCAGAAAAACTCATCAAGAAATAAGCTGCTCCGGTATCAGTAAACGCAGAGAATAAGAATATTCTTTTCCCTACACTGCGATCCCTGCGTGAAGAATTTTGGGTTGATGCCATAAGGTTCGGTTCCAGCCTGGATCAACGATCAAATACAGGCTGGATCAACAATCAAATATAGGCTAGATCACCGGCAGATTAGGGTTTTTCCGATGGATGTAAACGGCAATCTGCTGCTGAGCATCTGTCATGCTCATAACCTGGAATAATACCGGAAAAGGGCTGAAAACTCTAAGATTTAGTACTCTTTTGATAGTCGCTATAGCGTTGCCTACACCCGGCGACAAGGAGCGCAGTTAGGGGTACAAAAACTATCCTGGAATTCACTGCCGGCAGACTAGCGAAAAAAAGTAATCCTATTAAGAAGTGCCCAGCGTCTAAACAGGATATTTTTTCTGATTAAAACAAATAGGAAAAATATGCTGTTTAGGCGGCGGGAGGCTGCAAGGCAGGCTCTTCCAGAGTTTTTGCTACCTCGCTGTGCTTCCGGGCGCCGGGTGTGGGCAGCGGTATGGTAACCTATCAAATTATTACAGAAGTTAATCAGCCCTTTTCCAGGATTAATGCAGATGCGGTGTATGACAGATGCTCTGTCTAGTGTAACACATCCATTCCTGATAATATTTACCAGAATGGGATTAAAAAAATACATAGCTCTGCTTTTTATCCTTTTTGCGGGTTTTGTATCTGCACAAGAAAATACCGGCCGTGTTTTAACCCTGGAAGAAGCCTGTTCGCTGACGGAAAAGAACAGTATAGCCCTGCAAAAAGAGGCCATAGACCTGGAAATGGACAGGATTGCGGCAAAAAACCTGTGGGCGCAGATCTTTCCGTCAATCAGTGTCAGCGGAGGCGCAAGGTATAATATTCCCATTAATGATAATGCTCAAAAAATCGATCCGGTATATACCGCTTCCGTTGGCCTTTCTTTAAGGCTTAACGCAGGCCTTCCATTTACTATGGCCAATATTTCAATGGCCTATAAAAAAAAGCTTCTTAATTATGAACAAGCCAAACGTATTCTGATAAATCAAACATCAAAGAACTTTTATTCGCTTGTAGCTCAGATGGAAAGACTTACCTTTCTGGAAGGAGCCATGCGTCTTGCACTGGAACAACTGGAAAGAGATCGTATTGCCCGGCAAAGCGGTTATGTGGGGGAACTGGATTACCTTTCCGCACAGGTAAGCGCCGAGCGGGCAAAGCTTGCCTATAACCGGGCGCTGACCGATTATCAGAATGCTCTGGGTAAATTCCTTGTTGCTCTGGGACTGGACGTCGGGGGAACTGTAACACTTGAAGGAAAACCGGCGATTGCCAAACTTTCCCTTGATCCGGATGCACTTATATCAGAACGGCTTACCCAACGGCCGGATATGGTTGCCCAGCGCAGCGAAATTGAACAGCTTAAAAACACCCGTACAGGCAGTTTTCTTTCCAACAAAGGGCCTTCGGTAAATCTTTCTGCGGAATGGGGCGCAACATTAAAAGACGGTTTTAACGATTTTATCGGCGCCGGTATTTCGGTCAGCATTCCCATTGATCCCTGGATTCCCGGAACCACAGGGGATCAGGCGGTAAAACGGGCCAATGCAAGTTATCAAAAAGCTGTACTGGAACTCAGAGACATGGAAAACAATGCAAAGCAGGAAATCCGATCCTATACGGACAGCATAAACAATACCTGGACGGAGGTGGAAATAGCGCGCCTTCAGGCAAGTTATGCCCAAAGAGCTTATGAGCTTGCCGAACAGTCCTACAGAAGGGGAACGATGAATTTCCTTAATTATGAAACGGCGCGAAACAGGCTGAGTGACGCTCAGCAGCAACTGCTCCAGAGCGAATTGAATTACAAGATTCTTGTACTGGATCTTGCTTCAGTCCTGAATATAGAAGAAGATGAATTGAAAAAATATTCAAGATAAGGAATGAACATAAGAATGAAAAATAAAAAGGGTAAAGTAACAGTTGTATTGGTTTTTCTTGTTATCGTTGTGCTGGTCCTTATCATTATTAATATAGTACGCAAATTTATACCTGATGTTTCACAGCAACCTGCTTCCCAAAACGCAGCAGTTTCGCAGTCAGGCGGCGGTTCAGATCAGGCCGGCAGCCGGGGATCGGGCGGTAATCAGGGTTCCGGCGGCGGTCAGCGGGCCGGTACGGCAGTTCGCGTTGCTCCGGTAGTTATTGGTACGGTGGAAAATTCGGTTGTTCTGAACGGAGATGTTCTCTCTTCTTCCCAGGTTTCGATTTATCCTCTTATGCCGGGAAAGCTAACCGAAATGCGTGTGCGCGAAGGAGACCGGGTTAGTCGGGGGCAGGTTATCGCCATGCTGGATCCTTCACGGCCGGGAGATTCCTTCTTTCTTAATCCTGTTACATCTACTGTTTCCGGGGTTGTGGTGTCCATTCCGGTAAATGCCGGAGATACGCTGCAGACCAATTCGGTAATATGCGTAATCGGAAATCTTGCCGATTTGCGGGTGGAAACGTATGTGCCGGAACGTTATTCGGTAACCATGCACAAAGGGCTTCCCGCCCAGATCAGCTTTGAAGCAATGCC
>WRIX01000026.1:16019-19577 GCA_009782495.1 Treponema sp. | reverse complement strand
GGAGAACAGGTGGTAAGCGAGGGCCAGAACTTTCTGGCGGACGGCGATGCAGTGCGGATAGTGGAGTAGTAAGTGGGAATAGAAGAATACTCGGTTAAGCGTCCGGTAACGATCATCATGATTTATGCACTGATACTGGGTATAGCAAGTACTCTTGTTCCCAGGATATCAATGGATCTTTACCCTTCGGTAGCTGAACCCATGTTTTCGATTGTTACTTCCTTTCCCGGAGCAGGGCCGGAAGATGTGGAAAGAAACATAACAGAACCGCTGGAAAAAGTTCTGGCATCTTCCAAAAATCTGACCCGGATAACCAGTAATTCCAATTTTGAAAACAGTAATATCAGGCTGGAATTTGCTTATGGAACGGATATGGACAAGGCCGTTTCAGACGCCCAAATTCTGGTAAACAGGTATTCCAACAGACTTCCCGAAGAAGCGGGGAATCCTACTGCCCGGCGTTTTGATGTGTCTGCCATTCCTATCCTAAGGCTTGTAGTCCGGGGCAGCTATCCTCCCGATCAGCTCCGTTATTTTGCCGAGGACGAAATACAACCGGACATAGAGCGTATCGAAGGAGTGGCCGCAGCGGATGTAACCGGAGGATCGCCCCAGATTGTTAAGGTGGAAGTTGCGCTGAACCGTTTGGCCGCTTTTGACCTGGGTTTAAGCGATGTTACTTCTGCGTTTCGCGGACAAAACGTCCTGACTTCCGGGGGCAGCATTACCCGCGGCGGAATCAGGGAATACCAGCTGATGACCAACCAGGAACTAAGCGATATTTCCCAGATTAGGCGCATCCCCGTTAAAACAATTACTTCGTCAGACCATTCGGGAAACCGTACCCGGGTTATCCGCCTTGATGAAATTGCTGATATTTCTCTTGACTTAAATGAATACGCCAACAGGGTATACGTTAACGGTCAAACCGGGGTGTATATTCAGGTGTCCTGCGAAAGCGATGCAAACCAGGTGTTGGTTGCCAAGCGTGTCAAAGATTCATTGGACGAGATTAATACGCACCTTCCCGAGGGAATTACCCTGGCGGTTCTTACGGACAATACTACGATGATTACCGCAACCCTGAATCAGGTTTATTCCAATGTTATTCAGGGAGGAATTCTTGCTATGGCAGTCCTCTTCCTGTTTCTGCGGAGTTTCAAAGGTACCCTGATTATCGGGCTATCCATTCCCATATCCATATTGCTTACCCTGATGGGCATGGCGCTTTTTGGTTTTACCGTAAATCTCCTTACCATGACCGGCCTTATCATGGGTATGGGAATGACTGTGGATGCATCCATAGTTATTCTGGATAACATCCACAACTACCGCGAACGGGGAGCCAAGCCAACGATTGCTGCGATCCTTGGAACCAAAGAAATGATACGCGCCATTACCGCTTCTACCGTTACTACAGTGTGCGTCTTTGTTCCGTTGATTATCTATAAAAACGATCTGGAACAAATGGGACAGATGTTCAGCGATTTGATTTTTACTGTGGTGATTTCCCTGATCTGTTCTCTGATAGTTGCTGCAACACTGGTGCCTGTTCTCTGCGGTCCGGTACTGAAGCTGGATACCAGAAAGCAAAAACCCTTAAAGAACAGGCTGCTTATACGAATTGACGACGGAATGGAAAGATTTTTCCGTTCCCTGGACAATGGTTACAAAAAAGCCCTGGATTACTGTCTGGATCACCGCTTTCTTGTTTTTGTATTGATTGTGTTGATTCTGGTTTTTTCTCTTTTGCAAGTATCCGGTATTGGACTGAATATGGGTTTTCGGATGAGAACCGATGATAATGTAAACATCAACGTAACCCTTCCGCGGGGTTCCACGATAGATTATACCGAAAAAATACTCCATGATTTGGAAAAATTGATTATGGAGAAGGTGGAAGGATACACCAATATAGTCCTTACCGCCCGGCGCAGCGGGGGAGGAGGTTTTGGCGGAGGCTCACAAGGTTCTATTCAGATTACCCTTCCGCCTCCGGTAGATCAGATCGATACCCCCGATATCATACAGAAAAAACTTCTTCCCTATACTTCGTCGATTCCGGGAGCAAGTTTTGCTTTCAGGGCCGGCCGCGGTATGAGCGCTACACAGGCAGTTGAAATTGCCGTCAGTTCCCGGAGTTACGATTTAATTATGGATACGGCAAACGATATTCTGGGAATTATTACCCGTTACCTGCCGGAAGTGGAAAACCCGGCAGTAAACCTGGACGAAGGGGCGCCCCAGCTGAATATCCGTATTGACAGGGATCGGGCTGCTGCCCTTGGAGTTTCGGTTTCTAATGTAGCCCAGCAAATTAAAACCGCCATGAATGGAACGGATGTCGCTACCATGACCATTGGAGACAGGCTTATTGATATTAATGTAATGCTCCGGAAACAGGACAGGGAAGGGCTGCCGAACCTTGATGCAATTTTTGTGATGAGCAGGAACGGCGCCCGTATTCCGCTTTCCAATCTGGCAGCGATTACCGAAGGGAGGGCTCCTTCGTCGATACGGCGGGAAAACCGGGAACGGGTTGTACGGATTACAGGAGATCTGGCTCCCGGTATTGCAGTTACGGAGTTTCAGAAAATTCTGGAAAGTACGATAAACGAAAACCTTATCAGCCGTGAAGGAGTAACAGTACGTTATCTGGGTGAGGCTGCGGAAGTTCAGTCATTCCTGGGCCGGTACGGAATGATCATCGCACTGGCTGTGTTCCTGGTCTTTGGGGTTATGGCAAGCCAGTTTGAATCCTTTGTGGATCCGATAATTATTTTCTTTTCCATTCCGCTGCTTTTTATAGGGGTAATATGGATCTATAAAATCGGCAATCAGCCCATGTCTCTTTTTTCCGTAGTAGGAGTTATTGCCCTTGTAGGGGTTGTGGTAAACAACGGCATAGTACTGGTGGATTATACCAACACCCTCCGTGCCCGCGGGATGCAGGTACGGAAAGCCTGCGTGGAAGCGGGAAGAAGCCGCCTCCGGCCCATTCTTATGACAACCCTTACCACCATACTCGGCATGGCTCCCATAGCTTTTTTCCCCGGCCGCGGCGCCGACACAATCCAGCCCATCGGCAAAACATTTGTCGGCGGACTTTCGATTTCTTTTATTATGACACTGTTCCTTACCCCGGTACTGTACTCGTTTTTTAACTCGACTTTTCCGCAATGGCTGGGGAACATTAAACAGTCAATAAAGCGGCCCAAACCGGCATGACATTTGTCATTCGGAGAGGGGGGATTCGGCCTCCGGTCACAGACATATGTCCCTTCGGCCCGTCTCCGCCCTCTGTCGGGCGCTTCCTGCGCCCTTTTCCTCGTATTCACTCGGCGAGGGCTCCGTTTCGAATCCCCCAAATTGTTTGCTTCTATAAATATTTATTCGGAGAGGGGGGATTCGAACCCCCGATATCCTGGTCCCAAACCAGGTGGATTAGCCACTATCCTACCCTCCGGTAATTTTCATACATTAGCTGTTTTTAATTTATGCGTCAACAAGACTTTACCGCCACTTTCCAACCGAACGGAGGTATTGGATAACCCGCAG
>WRIX01000026.1:0-15475 GCA_009782495.1 Treponema sp. | reverse complement strand
CCGTCGTGCCAGAGCTGGTCTATGAGCCGCCGGTTTTTTCCCATATACAAGGTTCCCTTTACGCCAACCAAAGAACCAAGCCTTTCCCCTTCGACAAGTATTTTCCGCGCCAAAGCATAATCGGCGGCATAACGCCGCTCGTGATTGGTAATAACGGTAATTTTTCCCGATTCATGAAGGGCGGCTATTTTTTTTGCTTCCGGAAGTGTGTCTGCCAGGGGTTTTTCGCAAACGATTACCGGAACACCGTAATGCTCCGCCATGGAACAGTAGTAACAATGTGAGTCGGGATGCGTTGCAATGTGAAGAATATCGGGCCTTTCTTTTTCCAGCATAGTCCCGGCATTTGCATAAACGGGAACCTGCCATTTTTCCCCGAAGAGCTTCCGCCTGCTGTCTTCTATGTCAGCGCCGGCGCAGAGCTCCAGACCGGGGGTTGCCGCAACAGCGCCTGCATGGGTGCATGGCTTTTCCCGCTTCTGGTCTTCTTCCAGGAGGCTGCCTATGCGTCCCAGGCCAATAATTGCGGCTTTTATCGCCATTTATTCATTAACTATACACAGATCTTTTTCTTCTCCCGGCGGGAAGAGGTACAGATTCGGCAATTTGTATGTTCTGGACAGGGAGATACTCGGAGCAGCCAGTTCACTTACAACATTAATTGCTGCCACATGATTCATTTCCACAAAGTCAGGAGCGGCAATTTTAATGGTAAATTCAAATACTTTGGTGATATCAATTGCTTCCGCAGGAACAGGCTTGGGCCAAAAGGTAAAGGTTCCGCCTGTATTTGGGATCAGGTTATAGGGATTTTGCCAGTTATTGTCCCTCATTTCCGCCAATGCCCCGTTCTGAAGCAGTTCCACGGTAATCCCTGTGATGGGAGAAAAATTAAGGCCATTGTATACCTGACCCATAATCGGGGGTATATTAAAAGCCGGAGCGATGGCAGGGGGAGCTTTGAATCCGTCTTTATGTTCAAAATTAGGACGCTGGTTATGACTTACCCGCTTAAGTGCTTCATAAGCCAAGGAGGTCAAGTCCGCCCGGTTTTGGTGGTTAATTTCCTGATTGACCCTGGCCAAACCCCGGTGAGAAACGACATAGTGGGGCATAGTCCGGTTTAGTACGTAGCAAGCGGCATCCTGTCTGCATTGGTTACAAGTACAGATAGCGCCTTTCTTTTCCTCTGCTTCCAGAGAATCGCAGATTGCATTAATTTCCGAAATAACCAGTTCTTCTGTAGTATTGTGGATATCCATGACAGCTCCTGATTTATTATACCTCATTATTAAAGATTCTGTAAGATATTTAACGGGATTTCGAAACTTTTTTCGCTAAAAATCCGTATTTTCCGCAGTGATCGAACAAAATCTTCCACGGCATTTTTTTTAAAAGCGCTGGAACTCTCACCGAATGTACAATTTTCATCCCTGACAAAGAGGTCTGTCTCAAAGGAAACCGGTTCAGGGACATCAATAATAATTGAATCGGCATTAATTTTACCCGAAGTTGCCCGGTTGATTTCTTCGGCAAGCTTCAATTCATGCTCTTTTCTGTTTTTAAGGGGAAGAAGCGCCCTATGCTTTTGCTCGTCAAAGAAAAATGATGCTATTTCGGTATAAAGCCTGCCTTCCCGTACTTTTTCTGCCAGAGAAAAATCCGGAAAATTCTTTTGTTTGGCAGACATAAGCGAAAAAAGGCCCTGATCATCCAGATTGTAAAGCTCTTCTACAGAGATAATCTGTTGTTCCAGCGCTGCCAGCAGTGCTTTTTTAATCATCGCTGTTGCAGACCGTACTTGCCGGTGCCAATAAACGGTTCTGTACATCAGGTATTTGGAAAAAAGTACCGATTCAACGCTGGGAATACCCCGGGAATCAATTTCAATTCCCCGTTCCCTGCTGGGATGAAGCCTGGAATAAATAAAATCCACATCCTGGGCGCCGTAGGGAACTCCGCAATACCGGGCATCGCGATTCAGGTAATCCAGTTTATCCGGATCCAGTACCCCGGAAAGAAGCTGCCGGTAAAATTCAAGTTCAGCTTCGCCATGTGCATTTTTATTGCTTTTATCAACAATGGCGGCGGTTAGTTCCGGATCGGCGCCGGCTTTGCCGATTAATTTTTTCAGCGGTTCCGAGAGAATTAGTTTTGCACTGAGTTTTTCGTGATCCTCCAGGGCCAATTCCTTTAACGAGTGAGTATAGGGAAAATGACCAAGATCGTGCAGCAGGGCGGCGCTGAGAAATGAAAGTACCCCTGTTGGACTAAGCCACGAAGCACCTTTTTCGCAAAGGTTTATAAGGAGTCGTCTGGCTAAATGGTAAACACCTATTGAATGACTTGCCCTGGTATGTGTGGCGCCCGGATATGTATAATAGGCCGGACCAAGTTGGTATATCCGGTATAACCGTATAAAAGGCGCCGATTCTGTAAGGGAGAACAAACCCGGAGTAAGGTAAATATGTCCCCATAGAGGATCACGGACAGGAACGGTAAAATCATGCTGTAAAACAGATAAAGCCAAGTCCTCCATCAGTGTAGTATAAAAAAATGATGTTGCCCTTTCAAGATATGATTGTTACAATGGATATATGGGTATAAGGCAAAAATTTCTTTGTATCGGCTTTGTAATTCTTTTTTGCATACTGTTTGTTGCTCAGATCGATAAACCAAATAGCACTTTTCGTACCGGGGGAATCGATCAGTTATCCCCGGAACTGCTCAGACCGCGGTTCGGAGAACCTCCTCATTTCCCAAAGGATTATGTGATTGGCGTTTTGGGTCGCTGTGATGCTCCCGAAGAATCTTACCGATACGCCCGGTTTCTTGTTGCCGGTCTGGCTGGTAGAAACGATACAACAGAAGAAGGACTGAACTTAAGCTCAATTCAATTTCCGGAACAAAAAAGACTTTCTATTCGGCAGAGTATTGCCGATCTTGGAATTAGGAGTTGGAGAGTTGGCGGCGGCAGGGTCGAACCGGACGGCAGTGTTTCATTTTTAATTCGTTTTCTTGGCAGAGAAAAAAGCATTACCGGTGAGCTTTATTTACGGAAGGAAGAACAGGATCCTGAAAAAGGTTTTTTATGGCATGTGGACGATATACTACTGGAAAACCCGCGGCAGCTATCTGAGGGAAAATTCAGCCCCGGCGGGGCTGATATGACAGTTTATGAACGGTTTTTTTAGGATTAGCAAAATTGGCAACACCGATTAAGCGCATCGAAAAGGATTTTTTACTCAAAACGCTTTACGACGAACAGATTCCCATAATGTACATTGCAGGCAGAACAGAATATATCCTTCGTTTAACGCAGCCAGTAAAAAGTGATGTAACCTTCAGATCCGACCGTCCTATTGCCGGACTTAAACCGCGGAAAAAAATAGACCTGATGTTTGATTATAAAAGCCAGGTAATAATTTTTACCATTGAAGTAAGCGCCGTTAAAGATGATATTGTCACTGCGCTGACGCCGGAATACCTGTTTAAAAATTTGGATCGCAGTTATTCCCGTGTCAGCAATCCCGATGACTTAAAAGTACAGTTTACTTTCCAGGGAGATCGTTATTCACTGCACTATCCGAAAATCCAGGAATATGAAACCGGAAAAATTGGTGAATGGATGAACGATGCCGATCCGAAAAATCTCCAGGGTCTGATCGATCAAATGGCCGCCTGGATTCGGGGCTGCGCTTCCGGTTATAAGATGGTAATTTTTAAGGAAGTTAAACCTGCTACTACCGAAGAGAGGGTTGTAGCCGAAACCGGGAAAAGCCTTTACCTTCCTTCAACACTGGCAAATTTTCCGCAGTCCGATCCTTATCCAAAAAAAAGGCTTATTACCGAAGAAATATTCCGGCGTTATCTGGAAACCACCGGCGTTGATCCTCTGTACCTGGACAGTGCAGTCAGCCGTTTTGTCAAACAAAAATTTGATGCTGGATTTTTTTCCGATGCCTGGGTACCGCTTTTATTTCAGGAATATGTAATTGGGTATATCCATGTATGGATAAATCAGGAAGGAAAACTTCCTTTTGATTATAACATGATAGAAACCATGTATCAGTTTGCCAAAATCCTTGCCTATTCCCTGAAAATTAACGGCTACTTTAATTCGGGGCGTATAAAAAATGAACCATTTGAAGGAAAAATTGTAGACATTAGCGCTTCTGGCCTGCTTTTTGCCTATCCTCATTCAGGTTTGTCCAGCGCATTGCTGCCTGACAGCGAACTGGCAGTCCGTCTGGTTGTACCCCGCAGGAGTATCCGCGCTACTGCAAAAATAGTAAGACGCTACAAAGACAATGCCATGGGCTATTTTGGATGCCGGTTCCTCGACATGGCGCCGGAAGACATGCGTTTCCTTTTTGAATACCTTTACGGAAAACCCTTTACCGATACAGATGCATCGTTTATTGCCGGTCAAGTATAAGTTGTAAACTCCAATTTACCGCTGAGCCTGTCCCTTTGCCGGATTTAATCTGATTAATTTAATTTACAGATTTAATGTTAAATTGTGATTTTTAGTATGCCAGATTCTCTGCGTATTGTAGTTGTTGGCCCATGACCGGGAAACACATTGATATCGCCATTCATGGCAAACAAGCGCTGTAAACTTTGCAAAAGCAACTGTTCGTCTCCGCCGGGAAGATCGGTTCTGCCTACTCCTGCCCTGAAAAGAGTGTCGCCGCTGAATAATTGTTTTTCTTCTTCATGGTAAAGGGCAATGGAGCCGGGACTGTGGCCGGGCAGGTGCATTACACGAAAAGGTCCCAGTTTATCTCCTTCGTTTAATAATATCGAAGCTTCGGGCATGGGTTTCCATAATGTTTCCACATAGGAAGAATAGCCGGCTGTGTTAAAGTCCCTGTGGTGGCTTTCCAGAGAATGCGGTCCGATTTTACCGGCTTCTGAGGGATGGACGGCAATACCGGCGCCGGGAAACTTTGCTGCAAGAAAAGGCAGGGCGGCAATATGATCCAAATGAGCATGAGTCAGGACAAAAAACCGGGGATTAAGCCGTAACTTTTCCAGGCGCTTCAGGATCAGTTCGCCATCCCCTCCGGGATCAATAACAATACAATTTCCGCCGGGCAGCGAACACATCCAGCAATTGGTTTGCAGTTCCCCGGTTATTAATTGGTTCACCATTAATTCACACTTCCCGGGAAGGTTCTTCGTTATGATCTTCTTCCTTTCCTCTGCGTGCAAAGTTCACCGTTAATGTTCTGCCGCGGAAATTCCGGCCGTTCAATGCTTCTATTACCGTATCTGCCGTGGAATTACGCACCTGAACAAAAGAATAATTATCCAACACACGAATTATGCCAATATCATCTCTGGCAAGTTTTGCCTTGGCAATAATAAGGGCAAGGATTTCTCTTGGAAACACTTTACGGTTTCGTCCTATGCTGACAAAAAGCTGAACCGATTCTTCTTCGCTTAGAACCCTCGGAGAATCAATGCGGGAATTTTCTGTTTGGAGACCGTTATTGGCCCGTTCTTTTCTGAACAGACTTTTGCTTTTCCTGTTACGATTAACTTCACGGAATGAATTGCCGGCGGATTTTTCCATGCCTGAATCTGAGTTTCCGGATATTTCATCGGAAAGAAGCAAAAGATAAGCTGCCATGTAGGAACGGTGAAAAAAAGAAACCTCCTGCCTGAAAATGGAACGGTACCGGTTCAATATTACCGGATCCGCTTTGTTCTGAATTTCATCCAAAAGGATTCGTATGCGGTTTCTTATGCTTTCTTCATTCATGATTCCATTAAACCATGACAGCACGGTTTACTCAAGTCTGTTTGTTGCATATACTTTTGTAGATGGATAAAGCAGAAAAGCGGCGTTTCCCTCTGGAAGGATTACTCAATACAAGGGACCTTGGAGGATATCCGGTTGTTGCGAACGGAAAACAGAAAACGGTTAAAAAAGGGTTACTCTTCCGTTCGGGTTCTCCGGAAAACATAACGGCAGCAGATCAAAAATTCCTGGACAGTCTGAACATTCGAACTACGGTAGATTTCCGTTCGGACGGGGAAAAATCATCGGTTTTTAATTTTCCCTCTCTGGAAAAAAAAGTGGATCTTCCCATTGATGCAGGAAACCTGATGGAAACATTTTTTGAAACCGGAGAAGGGCTGAATAACAACAGCGCCCGGAAGTCCGAAGCGAAAATGATAAAGCTTTACTCGCTCCTGCCTGTAGAGGCAATTCCGCGTTACAGAGTGTTGTTTTCTCTGCTTGCCGATCCTGCTTCTTCTCCGCTTCTTTTTTATTGTTCTGCCGGAAAGGACAGGACGGGCATGGCTTCGGCGCTGATTCTTCATGCTCTTGGGGCAAGCAGGGAAACAATAACAGAAGATTATTTTTACTCAAAGGAAAATTTACGCCCGTATTGGGAACGTTACGCGAATTCTCAATCGTATATGATACCTTACTTTACGGTTGCGGAAGATTATCTTTTTGCGGCTTTCCGGGCAATAGAAAAATACGGCGGCGCCGACCGGTATCTTACAGATGAACTGGGGGCGGATATTAATCGCCTGCGTGATCTGTACCTTGAGTAAATTAAACCCTTAATCCGTCTACAAGCAATTCAATTACTTTTTTCAGCTCTGCCGAAGATTTCCGTTTAAGAACGGTAAGACGGAATATCGCTGCTTCAAGAAGACTGTAAAACAGATCATTCGTTGCTCCTACGTCGATCTCTTTTAATTGTCCGCTTTTATTGCCTTCTATAAGCATTGCAGACAGAATGTGCCTGAGCCTGATTGTCCTCCGGCGTACCAAAATCTGGGATTTTGACATACGTTTGTCCCGAAGGGAACCTTCGGTTTTCGCTTTTTCCGCTCCTTCGTTTCCGGACAGGAGGTAGTGTAAAACAACCGAAAGAAGAAGCTGGTTTTCTTCCATTCTGGAAAGAATAAGAAACATTGTTTTTTTAATTTTTATCGGAGCAGAAAGAGCGGTATCTTCTTTTACTCCCAGAATATCCTGTTCTACTTCCGCCATAAATTGTTTAATGCTGAAGTTAAAAATTTCCTGCTTGTTGCGGAAATACAGGTACAGTGTAGTTCTGGTAATTTTGCAACGGTCTGCAATTTTCTGATAGGTGGCGTCCTCGTAGCCTTCTTCCATAAACACATCAAGCGCTTTTCGGAGTATTTGCCTGCGGCGTTTATCATGTTCAACTACTATCGACATATTCTGATCCTACAATTTATCGTACTGATAAAGCCATGTGTCAACAGCTCCGCTCTTTAGTTCACGGCAGCTCGACGCTTTTTTTCCAAAATGGGATTCAAATCCTTTATGATTGCAAATAAGGGCAAGCTTCCAGCCGGGGAGTGATGTGCAAAAATCCGCCATTTTTGCATAAAGGGCCTCCGCTTCTTCGATTTCCCCAAGCCGTATGCCATAGGGCGGATTGGTGATGATAAAACCCGGTATGTCTGACGCAGACGATGCAGCATTTGCATGTACTTCAGGGTCGAATGCCTTCATGGGAAGACAAGCCAGTTCTATGCCCATAATTTTGTTTGCTGTTACGGCGTCCTGACCGGAACCCTCCGCCGGGGAACGACAGGGCCGGGATTTACCTCCGGCCAGACTTAAAGCGCGTTTTAAATTTGCCTTTGCCAGAGTTATTGCTTTTTCATCGGCATCGCTTCCCATAATGCAAATGGGCCGTGAATAATCAATTTTTTCCGTTAATTCTTTGCGTATGTTTTCTTCGGCGGTTTTATCGGCAATTGCCAAATCAGAAATGGCAAAACGCCGCCCAAGCCCGGGCGCCTGATCCCAGGCATAAAGAGCCGCTTCGATTATGATAGTACCCGAACCGCAGAAGGGATCGTACAGGGGGAATTTCCGCCGCCAGCCGGAAAGAAGAATTATTGCCGCCGCAGTGCTTTCCCGTAATGGAGCAATTCCACCGGCCGGACGGTAGCCGCGCTTAAACAAGGGTTCTCCGGAAAGATCCAGCAAAACTGATACCTTGTTTTTTTCTATAAAAACCCGCAGTTCCGCCTGCTTACCATTGTCCTGTACATCGGGCAGGCGGCGGATACCATAATGATTACACAGTCTTTGAGCCGAAGCCTTGTGAACAACTGCCTGAATGGAAGTTTCGGCTTTTAGTTGGGAAGCGCTGCTTCGCACTTTCGATACTTTCAGACCCATTCCCCGTGGAATAAAATCTTCAAACGGAATTAGACTGGTTGCTTCAAAAAGAGAATCAAAATTATCGGCAGGAAAGCTCCCGACTTCCAGCAACAGGCGATCTGCCGCACGCAGAGAAAACAAGGCGCGGTAGAGACCTTCCGGCTTTGTTTTGAATCGTACCCTGCCAAAATTGCTTTCTGTAACGGTATAAAGCAATTGCTTTTTTTGCGCAGCATTGCTTATATGCTCTGAACCGGAAGCGGAGATTTTTTTTAATTCGTTGGAAACAGCCCTTTCCGCGCCTATCGCACAAAATGCGACGGCTGTATATTCTTCCATGACCGGAGTTCAGGTATTACAGCGCCAGGAAAGGTAATCTACATACCGTTCAAAATCCCGTTTTCCCGGAGATTTTTTTACAAAAAAACCAATATTACAGGAATCGCTGCCGGTATGGATCCATTTACATTCGGCTATCAGTTCAAAACTGTCTATCTCTGCAGAGTCTTCCGGAAAAATTGTAACGGAATGTTCGGAATTCTCAAGAATATCCACATGCATGGTACATTCAATACGGCAACCGGTTATGGAAATATCCCTTAAGAGCGCTTCTCCTGTGAATACTTTTGGAATCCGTACTTTTGCAATGGAAGGGTATCTGCGATTTTTCCGTTTCTCCGTAAAATTGGACATAGGTACTGTGTACTATAAATCAGGCCGTTTGTCAATTGATCGGCTATGTTGCTGCGTCTGTGTTGTTTTTTTATGGAAGCGCCGGGTTTTTTGAATCTGCTGCGGGGAGCCTCATTCGAAAGTCTGGTTTAATACCTCCCTACGGTCGGCGAGTGTTAGGTAGATTATTGTACGACGCCGCCAGAAGGCGGCTTGTACATACCCCGCTGCTTGCGGCGGCTGAAAGGAATCAAAGCATGAGCGTTTATGGTATTAAACCAGACGGTACAATAAACTTCCTATCGATCGAGGCTCCCTGGCGAATATTGCAACGCTTACAGATACCCCGCGGCTTGCCGCGGGGAGCCTCATTTCAGTAATTCCCGTGCTTTTTCCGCCAGTTTTTCCGCTGTAAGACCAAAGCGTTTTGCCAGGTAGTCCTGGGATCCCACTTCACCGAATTCATCCCGGATACCAATGCGTCCGAACCTGCACTTAAAACCGTTTTCGGCAAGGAGCGATGCTACTGTACTTCCGAATCCTCCGTCCAGCTGTGCGTTTTCTGCGGTAACAAGTGCTTTTACTTTTCCGGCCAGGTCCAGGATTGTTTCTTTATCCAAAGGCTTTACGGAAAGGGCATCCATTACTCCCGCATCAATTCCTTCGGCAGCCAGAGTTTCTCTGGCTTTAAGCGCTTCGGTTAAAAGGAGGTTTCCCAAACAGACAAAACAAACATCTTTTCCTTCTTTGATAATCTTTGATTTGCCTATTTTAAATTTTTCATTTTCGCCGTAAATTACCGGTACCGGTTTGCGGGGGAAACGGAAATATACACAACCGTACAGTTCCGCCGCTTCTTTAACCAAAGCTGCGCAACTGTAGTAATCCGAAGGTTCCACAACGGTCAGGTGCGGAATTACCTGCATCAGGGCAATGTCTTCAAATGGCATGTGAGTGCCCCCGTTCATTGCCGCTGTTACGCCGGGATCGGTACCGATGAGTTTTACATTAAGGCGGGCATAGTTGGCGGAGATAAAAAATTGATCGTGAACCCGCCGGGAAGAAAAACAGCCAAAGCTGGCGGCAAAGGGAATTTTTCCAACAGCCGAAAGTCCCGCCGCAACGCCGACCATGTTGGCTTCGGCAATTCCCGCATTAATAAACTGATTGGGATAGGTATTTTTAAAATTCCCCGTATTGGTACAGCTCATCAAATCTGCTTCCAAAACCACTATATTTTTGTTTTTTTCAGCCAGAGCGGTAACGGTGTCCACATAACCGGCGCGTATTTCTTTTAATTCTTCGTTTCCCATATATGCACTCCTTTGCTAATCAACGGTTCTCGTTATCCAGGACAGCTATGGCTTCTTTTGCTTTTTCCATGTTAAAAGCCATGCTGTGGTTCTTTTCTATACCCTCAGCAAAATTGCAGCCCTTGCCCTTTACCGTATTCATTACAATCATTGATGGTTTTTCCTTCTGGGCAGCGGCGGCGTCAATAGCTTTATCCAGCGCTTCCAGGTCATGACCGTCTACTTCCTGGGTATACCAGCCGAAAGCCTTCCATTTGGCGGCAAGATCACCCAGGTCCATAATATCTTTTACATAGCCGTCCAGTTGTTGTTTGTTAAAATCGGTAAAGGCTGTGATGTTGGAAACTCCCTTGGCAGCGGCAAACATACCCGCTTCCCAAATTTGTCCTTCGTCGGATTCACCGTCCCCGATAATCGCATATACCCGGTTAGGTTTACCGTCCATTTTTAATCCCAAAGCCATGCCCACAGCTGCGGAAAAACCCTGCCCAAGAGAGCCGGCTGTCATATCAATACCCGGAGTAAGGACACGGTCGCAGTGACTGGGCAGCTTTGTTCCCCCCTGATTAAGGGTTTTAAGCCAGTCCACGGGAAAAAATCCTTTGGAAGCCAGGGTTGCATAAACCACCGGCCCTGCATGACCTTTGGAAACCACAAGGTAATCCCTGCCTTCCCATGTGGGATTTGACGGATCTACCTTCATTTTATGGTAATAAAGCAGAGCTAAGACATCCGCAATGGACATAGACCCCCCAATATGGCCCGAACCCAGGTTGCCGATTTCTTCTATTGTAAGCTTCCTAATCTCTTTGGCCTTGGCTTTCAGGGCATCCAAAACAGTTTTTTCCATAAAACCTTCTCCAGCTAAAATCTTTGCTATTAATTTATTGTTTCTTAATTATGGTTAATTTACAAGGGCGTTTTTTGTTTTCCTTAACATTGTTTAATTTAATACAAGCAAAAACTCGTAAATTGCCCTTTAGATGGTATTAACGGAGTTGCTTTTTAAACATTTGTATAGCATATTTAATGAGGAGGATTCATTTATGGGTAAATTAAAAACCCGAAAACCACGCAAAGGGCTCACTTTTGAAGATGTCTGGGCAGCATTAATGGAAACCCGGAAACATCAAGAAGAAACAGCCCGGCAAATGAAAGAAACAGACAGAATAATTAAGGAGACAAACAGGAAATTCGGGGAGTTTAGTAACCGGTTCGGTGAAATTGTAGAATACCAGGTACTCCCAAAAATTGAAGAAAAATTCAATGACGTGGGGTTTACTTTTAGCAGAACTTGTAATGGCATTTCCATAAAAGACGAACAGGACGAATATAAGGTAGCAGACATTGATATCTTCCTTGAAAACGGCGATTGTGCCATAGCAATAGAAGTAAAAGTTAAAACACTGCAAAAAGATGTTGACCGTCATAAACAAAGGATGGCAGTTCTTCGACGTTCGGCTGACAAGAACAACGATAAACGGGTGTTTTATGGAGCAATGGCCGGCGCTATTATGACTGACGAAGTAAAAGCCTATGCCCAAAAAGCTGGTTTTTATACGATAGTTCCAAACGGCGAAACGGTAAAAATCGATGTTCCGGAGAGTTTTATTCCCCGGGATTGGTAGAAAAATACAGGGCCTATAAATTTAAGGCTGGGGAATTCATGGGTATCTGCTCAAACATTGGTAAAACTTGCACAAGCCTTTAGGTATTAAAAAAATATCATTTTTTCGATTTTTTTTCTCAGAGGGCTTGACCTTTTTTTTTAAAATTGATATGTTTTTCCCAGGAAGCAGGAAATAAGCCTAGCGACCGGCTTTTTCCTGTACCAGAAGCTGCTTTTTTAGAAGTTAACGTTTTGGAAAAGCCTTTTTGGAGCCTCAGAAAAACCGTACAGGGGATTTATGTCCCAGGGCGGTTTATTGTTGTCTGAGCGGTTTTTAAGCTTTTAGGAGTTTGTAGAGTGCCTACAATCAATCAATTGGTCCGTTTTGGAAGAAAACAGGTTACTTCCAAGACCAAATCTCCGGCCCTGAAAAACTGTCCGCAAAAGCGGGGAGTTTGTACCCGGGTTATGACTGTAACCCCCAAAAAGCCCAATTCGGCGCTCCGTAAGGTAGCCCGTGTCCGGCTTTCCCATGGTACGGAGGTTACCGCTTATATTCCCGGGATCGGTCATAACCTTCAGGAACACTCGGTGGTATTAGTCAGAGGCGGACGTGTCAAGGATCTTCCCGGTGTGCGTTATCATATTATCCGGGGCGCCAAAGATACTCTGGGTGTAACGGACCGCAAGCGGGGCCGTTCAAAATACGGCGCGAAGCGCCCGAAAGCATAGGCGGAAAGATAGTCGTATGGGCAGGAAGAAGAAAACAGTAGATCGGGGGATTTTACCGGATCCCAAGTATAATAGCGTGGTGGTTTCCAAATTTGTCAACCGGATGATGTGGGAAGGGAAGCGCTCGGTAGCCCTTCGTATCGTTCATAATGCTCTTTTGGGACTTCAGGCCAAGGTTAGCGATAAAGAACCCCTTGAGGTGTTTCTTAAAGCTTTAGACAATGTTAAGCCCGTTATCGAAGTAAAATCACGGCGGGTTGGCGGAGCGACGTACCAGGTTCCCGTAGAAATCCGGGAAACCCGGCGGGAAGCTCTGGGAATGCGGTGGATTATCAACGCTGCACGCTCGCGCTCAGGGCATGGAATGGGCGAAAGGCTTGCGGCAGAGCTGCTTGATGCGTATAACAGCACCGGTACAGCCTTTAAGAAGAAAGAAGATACGCATAAAATGGCCGAAGCCAATAAAGCTTTTGCCCATTATCGTTGGTAATGATATAACGCCCCGGCGTTTTCATATTCCAAACCGATCATCAATTTTGATGAGACAGGTGGAATAAGCAGAGTACTGCTTGCAGTTATCTTAATCTGCTGATTTTCACCTCATTGGAATTGAGTCATCGGTAAATATTTTTAGGAGGAAGAAGTAATGGCAAAGGATAAGTTCAATAGAACAAAAATCCACATGAATGTTGGAACAATAGGCCATGTGGACCACGGCAAGACGACCCTTTCTGCCGCCATCACCGGGTTTTGCGGAAAGCATTATGGCGACAAGATCATGAAGTTTGATGATATTGATAACGCTCCGGAAGAGAAATCCCGGGGGATTACTATCAATACCAGGCACCTGGAGTATCAGTCGGATAAACGGCACTATGCCCACATCGACTGTCCCGGTCACGCCGACTATATCAAGAACATGATCACCGGTGCTGCTCAGATGGACGGCGCTATTCTTGTAGTATCGGCGCCCGATTCGGTTATGCCTCAAACCCGTGAGCATATCATCCTTGCCCGCCAGGTAGGTGTTCCCAACATCATCGTCTTCCTCAATAAAGTAGACCTTGTGGACGATCCCGATCTTCTGGAAATCGTCGAAGAAGAAATCAAGGACGTACTTACCGCAAACGGTTTCCCCGGCAACGAAATTCCGATCATCAAGGGTTCTGCATTCAAGGCTATGGAAGACATTACGAACAAGGGCGAGGAAAGTGAAAATACTGTCTGTATCAAGGAATTGCTTGACGCTATGGACAGCTATTTCCCCGATCCGGTTCGTGACGACGAAAAACCCTTCCTTATGCCCATCGAGGATGTGTTCACCATTCAGGGACGAGGCACTGTAGTTACCGGCAAAGTAGAACGGGGTATTATCAAGAAAATGGAAGAAATTGAGATCGTTGGTATCAGGCCCACTCAGAAAACTGTCGCTACCGGTCTTGAAATGTTTAATAAGGAACTTGATGACGTCCAGGCAGGTGAGAATGTTGGCGTACTGCTCAGGGGTATCGATAAAAAAGGAGTCGAACGCGGACAGGTTTTGGCAAAACCCGGCTCAATTACCCCCCATCAAAAGTTCAAGGGTCAGATTTACTGTCTGTCCAAAGAAGAAGGCGGACGGCACAGTCCGTTCTTTACCGGTTACCGGCCCCAGTTCTATTTCAGGACTACCGATATTACCGGTACTGTAAAATTGCCGGAAGGCAAAGAAATGGTAATGCCCGGGGACAACACCGAAATTTTCGGCGAGCTTATTCATCCTATTGCTATGGAGAAAGGGCTTCGTTTTGCTATCCGCGAAGGCGGCAAAACCGTTGCTTCCGGTCAGGTAACTGAAATAGTCGAGTAAAGGTTTACCCGGCGCCTGATTATGCAAAGGATCAATCTGAAATACAGATACAGTCCTTGTTTATGGTTAGGTGCCGGATAAAGGCGGAGGAACAATGGCAAAAGAACGAATTCGCGTTAAGCTGCGCGGTTTCGATGTAGAGTTGATCGATCAGAGCGCGAAATCAATCGTTCAAACGGTACAGAAGGCAGGGGCAACAGTCACAGGCCCCATACCCCTTCCGACCCGCATTAACAAAGTTACGGTGCTTCGTTCGCCCCATGTGAACAAGAAAAGCCGTGAACAGTTTGAGATGCGTACTCATAAACGCCTGATCGATATTATCAATCCGTCTTCGGAAGTAATGGATTCGCTGATGAAACTGGAACTTCCGGCCGGGGTAGATGTAGAAATTAAGCAATAAGTTCCGGTTGTTATCAGGAGTAATGCATGTTGGGTCTTATGGCCAGAAAAGTGGGAATGACTCAGATCTTTGATGAGGAAGGTAACTTTATACCGGTAACGGTATTGAAGATCGATCCGAATGTGGTCATAGCCCGGAAAGAAAAAGATAAGGACGGCTACGATGCTGTTGTTCTTGGTGTTGGAGAGGTAAAGAAAAACAGGATCACCAAGCCGCAGGCAGGCCGGTTCCCTTCCGAAACAGGCGTCAAAAAGACTGTACGCGAAGTCAGGGACTTTGAGAAAGATACGAATGTAGGCGATAAACTGGGGGCGGAACTTTTTGACGGCTGCCGTTATGTGGATGTAAGCGGTATCAGCAAAGGCAAGGGGTTTCAGGGTGTAATGAGGCGCTGGGGTTTTTCCGGCGGCCCGAAAAGACATGGTTCCAAGTTTCACCGTGCGCCGGGATCGACCGGACAGGCAACCTTTCCCCACAGGACCTTTAAGAACGTTAAACTTCCGGGACGCATGGGCCGGGAAAGGGTTACCGTGTTAAGCCAAAGACTGGTTAAGATTGATGCCGAAAAAAATCTTTTAATGATACGGGGCGCCGTGCCGGGAATTAACAAGGGTCTTGTTTTTGTCCGGCAGGCGGTTAAAAAGTAGGAAAGTATGAAGGGGACAGTGTATTCAATAGAAGGCAAGGAACTCCGTACCATTGAATTGGACGATGCCGTTTTCGG
>WRIX01000025.1:21683-27564 GCA_009782495.1 Treponema sp. | reverse complement strand
GTCAATCCTTATATTGTCATTAAACCCCAGGAAACTTTTGAACTTGCCAATATTAACGGCAGCGGCGCCATTCAGCATATATGGATAACTCCAACGGGAAAATGGCGGAATACGATCATCCGTTTTTACTGGGACGGCCAGGACCAGCCTTCTGTAGAATGTCCTGTGGGAGACTTTTTCTGTTCGGGGTGGCAGTGTTTTAATCAGATTTCTTCATTGGCAGTCTGTGTAAATCCCGGAAGCGCCTTTAACTGCTACTGGAATATGCCTTTCCGGAAGAACTGCCGTATCACCCTGGAAAACAGGGACGAAGAAAACGTTACCTATTATTATCAGATAGATTATACCCTGGCCCGGGTGCCGGAAGACTGCGCGTATTTTCATGCTCAGTTCCGCAGGACTAACCCCCTGCCCTATAAATCGGACTATACCATTCTGGAAGGCGTCAAGGGAAAAGGCCAATATGTCGGGACGTACATGGCCTGGGGAAGCAGCAATAACGGATGGTGGGGCGAAGGAGAAATTAAATTCTTCATGGACGGCGATGTTGAATTCCCGACTATCTGCGGTACCGGAACCGAAGATTACTTCTGCGGCTCTTACTGTTTTGTAGACCCTTACACACAGGATCGCTATATGCCCTACACCACTCCCTATGCAGGTTTCCATGAAATAAACCGGGATGAACTGTACAAATCCCAGAAGCGTTTCGGTATGTACCGCTGGCATATTACCGACCCTGTCCGCTTTGAAAATGATCTAAAAGTAACCATGCAAGCCCTCGGCTGGCGCGAAGGTGGACGTTACTTGCCGCTTCAGGATGATATAGCTTCGGTGGCTTATTGGTATCAGACATTGCCTGCGGCCCCTTTCCCAGTCCTGCCGGACAGGGATTACCTGGAAGTTGTTTAATAGAGTTGTTCGGAAACTTCCAGTTTCCGAACAACTTCCGCTTAAATGTCAAAAAATTGCAGCAACAGTATACAAATGTTAAAAAACACAGGTTGACAGGGCCTTATTTGCGGTGTATAAATAACAAATTGTGCAAAAAATCACTAAATTTTTAATGGAGGAAAAGATGAGAGTAACGAAAAGGTTATTGGTTGTGATGCTGATCACTGCCATTATCGGAACGTTCTTTGTCGGCTGTGGGGGGGGAGGTTCTGGCTCCGGTTCAGAAGCAAAAACAAGCGGCTTTAAAGTCGCTTCCCATAACGCGGTCATTGAAGGCAATGCGTATCGCGTAGTTTACGAGGAACAGATGACCGAAGCAATAAGAGGGCTTCAGGCATCCGGAATGGTCGGACAGTACGCATCCTTTGTTGCAAATAATGATCCAACAGTTGAAATCCAGCAGATTGAGCAGACGATAAACGAAGGTTACGACATTATAATCGTAAACCCCATAGCCGCAAACGGCCTGGATCCGGTTATCGCCAAAGCTCTGGCGGCAGGTATCGTCTATGTTAATGCAGACTGTGAATATGAATCCGGAAGCATCCTTAACGTAGTTGTGGATCAGAAGGAATGGGCAAGAATCCAGTCGACATTTGTCATCCAGACCCTGGGCTCCGGCAAAAGAGTTATCCAGTTTAACGGGATTGACGGAAACAGCGCTTCCGAAATGCGGAACGAAACCTGGGTACGGGAACTTACCGCTGCGGGACTCGAAATTGTATGGACCAGGGCTCACAACTGGAACGATACAGACGCCAAACGGCTTATGAACGAAGTAATTGCTTCCGGTCTCCAGTACGACGGGATCATTTGCCAGGAAAGCTCTCCTGCACTCATCAGCGCTTTTGAAGAGGCAAATATTCCCTATCCCGGATGTATAACCTCTGACGAAAGAATCGGCTGGATTCGTAAAATAGCCGAAATCAACAAAGACTCCCTGGTACTGCCTTTTATCGTGGTTGAAAATCCCCCCGGAATCGGCGCAACCGCCCTTGCTGTTGCAATTAACCTCCGGCAGGGCCATGAACTTAAAGACGGAATTGCCTCGGCAGGTCTGAAGGGTAACAGTATTTACTATGCACCTCAGTGGATTATGACCTACGAAAATATGGCTCAGAGGGTAAACGAGGTAAGCAGTCTGCCTGATTCTACTTCGATTTCTTCTTTCATGAGCGTAGATCAGGCACGGTCTGCTTTCTTTAAATAAGAGTGAATTTGTTTCAAACTGGTATTTTTTGGAACTAATTTAATGAATGGACGGCGGATACAATGCAATCTGCCGTCCGTTTTTAAATGTAACGAAACGGAGGACTCTCTGTGCTGGAGATGCGGAGAATTTCAAAAAGTTTTGGCGCCGTTATTGCTTTAAGAGAAGCCTCCATTACGGTACAGGACGGGGAAATCATGGCCCTTCTTGGGGCCAACGGATCGGGAAAATCAACCCTGGTCAAAGTATTGGCCGGCCTGGTCAATCCTGACCGGGGCGAAGTAAACTACAACGGGAAAACCATCCATATCCGATCTTCTGCCGATTCCCGGAACCTTGGCATTACTACTACATTCCAGGACTTTAGTCTGATCCCTGCAATGAGCGTAGTGGACAATATTGTAATGGGTATGGAACCCACAGGACCAATGGGAATTATAAACAAGGCAAAAGCCCGTGAATTTGCCCTTTCCTATATGGAAAAATTTCATATACGATGCAGTCCTGACGCGCTTGTTCAAAGTCTGATGCCTTCGACTCAATCGCTTATTGAGATAGCCAAAGCCGTGGCGTCAAAACCCAAGCTCCTGATCCTCGACGAGGCTACGGCTTCACTCCATTCTGACGAAGTTGATCTGCTTTTCGATATACTTCGTGAACTTAAAGCTGAAGGAGTTTCTATCATCACGGTTACCCACCGAATGAACGAAATCTACCGGATATGCGACAGATGTACCATACTCCGAAGCGGAGAAACTGTAGCTGCAGGTTCGGTTAAAGACATGGATCTGGATACGGTTGTATTCCACATGACCGGTAAAAAACCCGACAAGGGAGATTCCAATACAGGGCGTCATGGGCAAAAAGAAGGGGAAAAAGCACTGCTTCGGGTACAGGGCTTAAGCTTAACCGGAAAACTCAACGGTATTGAATTGAACGCATGGCCCGGTGAAATTGTGGGTATCGGCGGTCTGGACGGACAGGGTCAGCAGGAATTCCTTCGCAGTATATTGGGAGATGTCAAACACGAAGGCGGAGAAATCTTTTTCCGGGAAAACAGGATTAAATTCCGCGAACCGGCGGATGCGGTAAAAAGCAGTATAGGCTTTATTTCCGGGGATCGAAACAAAGAGTCGATTTTTCCTGTAAGACCTGTTTCTGAAAATATCTTTGCCGGCGCTGTTGCACACAAAAATGCCTTTTTGCCCCTGGGCCCGGGAACAGTAAAAAGTTTTTCGGCAGAGGCAGTGCAAAAGTACAATATCCTGGTCGGAGGTCTCGGCCTCCCCGCTTCTTTCCTTTCCGGCGGGAATCAACAGAAGGTAGTAATAGGCCGCTGGATGGCCCTGTCGCCGGATCTTCTTCTGCTGGACGATCCTACCAAGGGAGTAGATATTGGTACCCGGCAGGAAATACACCGAATTTTAAAGGAATGTACGGAGTCCGGAATGTGCGCCATCTACAGTTCCAGTGACAATGAAGAATTGCTGGCAATCTCAGATCGAATCTATGTATTCTACGAAGGCAGAATTACAGCCTGCCTTGCCGGTAAAGACAGAACCGAAGAGCGTCTTGTAGCAGCCATGCTGGGACTTTCCGGAGTACAAGAGGGCAGCACATGAATGTAAAAATGTTCAAAGAGTGGTTTCGCCGCTTCCAGCGTTCACCGGCTTTTACCGGCCTGGTTCTGTTCCTCATCGTGGTGATTATCAACATTGCCATCCAGGGGCCGGCACGGTTTTTTACCATCAGAAATATGGGGTTGCTTCTTTCGAAAAATGCCCCGTTGATTCTGGTAACTATGGGGCAGCTGACACTGATGCTCCTTGGAATCATTGACATTTCCATAGGCGTACAGATGGCCTTTGTCAATGTAGTGGCGGTAATGCTCCCGATTTACATACCGGGACTTCCTATACCTCTTGCGTGGCTTATCGCTTTTTTGGGTGCGATAATTATAGCATGTGTTCATGGCCTTATTGTGGCAATACTGCGCATCCCGCCGCTCCTGACCAGCTTCTGCATGATCTACATCGTCCGGGGTTTCAACCTCCTTATTATGCCGAAACCTCAGGGTACAATTCCTCCTGTTATTTACATGACATACGACAAAAATCTTTTGGGTATTGTACCTGTATCATTACTGGTTATTGTTATAGCGTACCTTTTGTGGGTGTACCTTAACCGGACTCCAATAATGAAGCATGTATACGCCGTCGGCGGAAATGAGCGTAATGCCTATGCCAACGGAATTAATATAGTCTCCACCAAGGTTAAAATGTACCTGTTGGAAGGGATCTATGTGGGCATTGCAGGATTTTGCCTGACCGCCATGACAGGATCGGGAAATCCCATCATGGGAGAAAGTTACGGCCTTCGGAGTATTGCCGCCTGTATACTTGGCGGCGTGTCCCTGGCCGGCGGCTGGGGGACTATGGCCTGCGCCCTGTACGGATCGGGCTTTTTGGTGATGATCCAGAACACTGTATTCCAGATATTTAATCTGCTGCCCCGGATCATACAAGGGTTCAGCGCTACTTCCTATTGGCACAATCTGGTTTCCGACAGCATTGTCCTCATTGGACTGGCAGCTACAGTCTTTACCAACAAGGTGCAGAGAAATGCCCTGAAAGAAGGCATCCTGCAGCAGCTCAGGGAAAAACAGGAGAGGCAAGTTGAATCCAAATAGAAAAACCTTGGGAATAAAAGGAAGGATAAAGCTCTTTGTCGCTACAAACCAGATTGGCATGGCCCTGATCTTCTCGGTGCTGCTCTTTCTGACCAATGTAATTGTCGTCCCGCATTCCCTGAACGTAAACGCCTTCGGCTCAATTTTTGCCCTGACCGTGATGCTGACCATTGCTTCTGCCGGACAGACAATCGTAATTATTTCCGGCGGCGGCGGTATAGATCTTTCCGTAGGCGCAGTCATGTCCCTGACAGCCCTGCTTACCGTAGGAGTTATGAATGGCAACGAAGGCTATTTCCTTATTACCCTGCTTATGTCCATCGGCTTGGGTGCGGCAGCAGGCTTGTTGAACGGAGCGGGAGTTGCCCTTATCGGCCTTCCGCCAATGATTGTTACCATGTGCGTGGCAAACGTTTTTAACCGGCTTCAGTATGTTCTTACCGAAGGAAAGCCTTCCGGAACGGCAAGCCGCTGGTTTGTCAGAAGTATGACCTACCGCTTTGGCAGCGTTTTTCCTGCCAGTGCTTTTTACGGAATAGTAATTTTTGCCCTGGTGTTCTTTATTCTGAACCGGAGCCGTTACGGAATGAGGTTGTTTCTTACAGGCAATAACGAACGGGCTGCTTATCTGACAGGAGTAAGAACGGTACAAACAAAGCTGATTGTTTATACGATTGCCGGTATTCTTTCCGGTATTGCCGGCTTCCTTGGAGCGGGCTATATGAATCTTGTTACCAGCAACACGTATGATAATTTTACCATGCGCACGATTATTGCTGTGATTATAGGGGGATCGCTGCTGACCGGCGGCAAAGGTTCATATTACGGCACTCTGGCGGGGGCATTACTCATAACCGTTCTGTCCAACTGCCTGGCGGTTTTCTCCATGTCTCAGACTATTGCCGATATGGTAATGGGAATCGTACTGATTATCATCCTGGCCATGTACAACAGGACGGCGCCGGTCAGACAGTAGCTGAGCTTGTTCCAAAAACTGCAGTTACAGCATCAGCTAACCTGACGCAGCC
>WRIX01000025.1:0-20929 GCA_009782495.1 Treponema sp. | reverse complement strand
TTGCCGCGCCGTCCGCTGCAAAACGTCCGGCCCCGGCTTCGGTTTCAAAAATTGACGTTTTCATCCGGGCAATCTAATGTTATGAAAGCATCAATTCTATTGGGTACTTAACTTTTGCCGAGAAAGGCAGGCTTACCTTTGCGCCCTTTTTGGCAGAAGCGTATGCGGCGTATATAATTTCAAGTACCGCTCGGCCGTCTTCGCCGGTTACCACAGGCTGTTTTCCTTCGCGTATACAACCGATAAAATGCTTGAGCTCCTGGGGATACCCCTGGTTAAAAGCTTCTTCAAAAACGGTAAATGACCAGCCCTTGCTGGTTCCCGCTTTTTCGCTGGCATAATCGTAACCGTCAACACTGTACGTAAGAGCCGCATTGCCCCTGAACAGATCCGCATAGGAAACACCCTTGGTTCCGTAAATCTCGATGTGGTCGTCCATACCGCCGTGACGGGCCCAGCTGTCCTCGGCCATTGCGGTAACGCCGTTTTCAAATTCAAGAATTGTTATGGTATTGTCATCGCAGTCTGTATCATGCAAAACAGTCTTCATATCGGCGTAAACCGTTTTTACGGGGTTGTTTTTGTTCATCCAGCGGAACCATGCCAGGGCATGGCAGCCCATGTCCATCATCACGCCGCCGCCGGCGGTTTCTTTTTTGTAAAACCAGGCGCTGTGAGGGCCGGAATGTTTTTCCGCCTGCTTAAGCATGTAAACCTTACCCACCGCTCCGTGTTCAACAAGAGCCCGGACACGTTCGTACTTGGGGGCAAAGCAGAGTTCTTCTGCATAACAAAGCAGCAAACCTTTCTTTTTACAGACATCTATCATTTCATCGGCTTCTTCCAGGGTAAGAGCCAGCGGCTTTTCAATGATAACATGCTTACCTGCAGCAGCCGCCTTCATGCAGGCTTCGTAGTGCAGATAATTCGGCAGACCAATGTCTATAACATCGGCTCTGGATTCAGCCATTAGCTTATCCAGATTATCATACCAGGCAGGAATGCCATGAGCCTGCGCAAATGCCTTTGCCTTTTCTCCATTGTGGCTGAACACAGCTACAACTTCCGCTTCCGGTACAAATCTGGCATAACTCTCCGCATGAATCGTAGCGATAAAACCGGCGCCCAAAATAGCAACTTTGGTTCTTTCCATGACAATCTCCTCATATAAATTTATCGTTGACAGTTTTTGGAAGTATACTCCATAATAATAGATAATACCAGCAAAATTCAGGGGGTATAACAATGAAAAAGTTCCGCGTGGGAGTCGTTGGCGTTGGTTTTATCGGAACAGCGCATATTGAACAGCTCCGCCGTCTTGGCAATGTGGATGTTGCGGCCATAACCGAGACCATAGATACCCAGAAAAAGACAGATGCCCTTTCTGTTCCAAAGGGGTACTCCGATTACAAAGAAATGATAGACAAGGAAAACCTTGATTGCGTTCATATCTGTACCGGGAATAATACCCATTATGAAATAGCCGATTATGCCCTGGATAAGGGGGTAAACGTTATATGCGAAAAGCCATTAACCCTTACTTCTGCGGAGGCTGAAAAACTCGTTAAAAAAGCAAAGGAAAAAGGTTTAGTGAATGCCGTTAATTACAATTGCCGGTTCTATCCAATGGTGTACCAGATGCGGGAGATGATCCGCGCAGGAGAAGTGGGCGATGTATACACCATTCACGGAGGGTACCTGCAGGACTGGCTCTATTTTGATACGGATTACAACTGGCGGCTTGAACCGGAACTCAGCGGGGCCAGCCGGGCTTTTTCCGACATCGGCACTCACTGGCTCGACCTTGTTGAATTTGTTACCGGCCTTAAAGTAACCGAAGTGCTGGCCGATTTGAATACATTTCACAAAACCCGTAAAAAACCCTTAAAACCGATAGAAACCTTTTCCGGTATGGCCTTGCGTCCCGAAGATTACCAGGTTGTTTCCATTGGGACCGAGGATTATGCAACGGTGCTGTTTCATTTTGAAAACGGAGCCAGGGGCTGCTGTAACATAAGTCAGGTTTTTGCGGGAAGAAAGAATCAAATGCTGGTGTCCATCGGCGGCAGTAAATGCGCCCTGCACTGGGATTCGGAAAATTCCAACAGCCTCTGGGTTGGCCGCCGCGAAACCCTGAACGGTGAATATGTTAAGGATCCGTCGGTGCTAAAACCCGAGGTGGGAAAAGTTACAAGCTATCCCGGCGGCCATGTAGAAGGTTTTCCCGATACTTTTAAGCAAAATTTCGTCAAGATATACCAGGCCATTGCCGCCGGTAAGCAAACGGAAGGAGAATACGCCACGTTTGAGAACGGCCTTAAGGAAATGGTCTTCTGCGAAAAAGTGCTGCAAAGCGACAAAGAAAAACGCTGGGTAACAATATGAGTTTTAAAATTGGTACATTGGCCGATTGGTTCGGAAAAGGCATTGTTGAAGGTATACGGGAATCACAACGTTGCGGGGCAACAGGAGTCCAGCTTTATGCCTGGAATGAATTTGATCCAACAGAGGTAAGTGCGGAAAAAAAGCGGGAAGTAAAAGAAACAGCAGCCGAATGTAATCAGGAAATCGTTGCCCTTTGCGGCGAACTGGGCGGTCACGGTTTTGAAATTGCCGCCGATAATCCCCGTAAAATTGATTACTTAAAACGGGTATGCGAACTTGCCCTTGAACTGGGAAGCCGCATTATTACCACTCACATCGGCGTTATCCCGGAAGATTCCGGCAGCGAAAAGTTCCGTGTTATGCAGGAAGCCTGTACCGCAATCGGAACACATGCCGCCGGGCAGGGAATTACCATAGCCATAGAAACAGGGCCCGAACCTGTTACACGGCTTAAAGCTTTTGCCGACCTGTGCAACAAAGGTCTTGATCACCCCGGTATAGGTATTAACTATGATCCGGCAAATCTGGTAATGGTAACCAATGACGACGAAGTTGCCGGTGTAAAAACTGCAGGCGCTTCCATTGTTCACACACACGCGAAAGACGGCATAATGAATCACTACGCCGGCCCGGAAGAGGTTTACGGCCTCTTTGCCAAGGGAGGTATAGAAGCAGTCAGCAAAGTATCTGCCTGGTGTACCGAAACTCCGCTGGGAAAAGGAAAAGTCCGCTGGATTCCGTATCTTACTTCGCTTAAAGAAATAGGGTATAACGGATACTTGACGATAGAACGCGAAGTAAAGGACAATGCTGCCGAAGACATACGAACAGCAGTAAATTTTTTAAGGGAAATAATCCCGCAGATATAAGGAGGAACAAAATGAAACTGGGACTGGTATCGGCAATTCTGCCGGATCTGACTTTTGAAGAAGTAGTTGATTACGCGGCCAAAACCGGCTTTGAATGTATTGAAGTCTGCTGCTGGCCTAAAGGCAAGGCTGTCAGGCGGTATGCGGGGATAACCCACATTGATCTTGAAGGTTTGGACTCCGCCAAGATGTCTTACTACAAGGATTATGCAAAAAAACACGGCATAACGATTTCTTCGCTTGGATACTATCCAAATCCTCTTGATCCGGATAAAGAAGCCGCCGGTGTTTCGATAGAACATATCAAAAAACTCATCGGTGTTTCGGCAGAGATGGGTATTAACATGGTTACTACATTTATTGGCAGGGACAAAACCAAAACTATAGAAGAAAACCTGGAACTCTTTAAAAAGACATGGACACCTATCATCAAACTGGCCGAAGAAAAGAAAGTAAAAATCGCCATCGAAAACTGCCCCATGCTGTTTACCGCCAACGAATGGCCCGGCGGCAATAATCTGGCGGCCAATCCCAATGTTTGGCGGCAGATGTTTTCGCTGATTCCCAGCAGATATTTTGGATTGAACCTTGATCCTTCCCATCTATACCTCATCGGGGCCAGCATAACCAAATCAATATACGAATTCAAAAGCCGTATTTTCCATGTTCACTTTAAAGACATCAAGATTTATCAGGAAAAACTTGACGAATACGGATACTTCTCTTATCCGGCGCTTTGGCACTCTCCCAAGCTTCCGGGTCTCGGCGGTGTCGATTTCGGCGCTTTCTGTTCCGCCCTTTACGACATTCGTTACAAAGGCTCTGCCTGTATCGAAGTTGAAGACAAGGCTTTTGAAGGAAACCTTGCCCTGGTAAAGCAGGGGATTGAACAGTCTTACCGTTATATGCGTCAGTTTATTTAGGATACTGAACTATGGTAACTGTTGGACTGGCTGGGTTAGGCGGCATTGGGCAGGTACATTTCTCCAATTATCAGCACATTAAAGACTGTTCCGTAACCGCAATCTGCGATCCCTCTCCTCAGGGACAAAAAGCAGCCGCAGAAAAAGGGATCCCCTGTTTCACAACTATGACGGAAATGCTTGCACAGGCAAAACCCGATGTGGTAGATGTCTGCGCCCCTTCCTATCTGCATTACGGCCTGGTTATGGAAGCCCTGCGCGGCGGCAAACCGGTAATATGCGAAAAACCTTTGGCGTTAAAAAACGCAGAAGTTCGGGAAATGTACGCTCTGGCGGAACAGCAGGGCGTACAACTGCTGGTTGGCCATGTGCTGCAGTTCTTCCCCGCTTCGAAGATACTTCACGAAATTGTAAAAGATCGCCGTTACGGTAAACCGTTGGATGCAGTGTTTCTCCGTCTTTCTGCCTGTCCCCGTTGGGCTGTCGGAGGCTGGCTCCTGGACAAGGACAAAAGCGGCCTCCTGCCTTTCGACCTTCACATACACGACCTTGATCTGATGATCAGCCTTTTTGGAAAACCGGAAAGTTACGAAATCGCTTCGGGAGGCAGGGAAGACGCCGCTTATGACGAATACTACCGGATACAGTACCGTTATCCCCGGCTGAATGTTTGCTGTGAAGCGGCCTGGTACAACGCCGATATACCTTTTACCGCAACCTGGCGGGTTTATTTTGAAAAGGCCGCCTTGATCTGCGAAGGGGAAAAACTCACCGCTTATTCTTTTGACGGGCCGCCCGAACAATTTGATATTGAAGAGAAAATTAAAATTCCTACCGGAATTAACATACCGCCGACCGGCGTATTCTACGAAGAACTTTCATTTTTCCTTGACCGCATCAGAAGCGGCGAAAAGGAACAATACCGGCGGGATGAAATTATTTCACTTATTGAAATCCTGGAAGACATTACCGGCGGCGTTTAACAGACAGCAGCTGACCGGTACAAACTGTACAGCGAGGAGTACATGATGAACAACATCACAGCGTATGACATTGCACAAATGATTGACCATTCCCTGCTCAATCCAAAATTTACAAGGCAGGAAGTTGAGGCGGGCTGCCGGCTTGCCGCACAGTATGAATGTATTACCGTCTGCGTAAAACCCTGCGATGTAAAAATATCCTACGATGCATTAAAAGGCACCAAAGTAATTACCACAACTGTAGTCGGTTTTCCGCATGGAAGCAATCTGACGGAAATAAAAGTGCTGGAAGCCAGGCGCGCCATAGAAGAAGGCTGCGGCGAAATAGACCTGGTAATGAACATAGGCCGTTTTCTTTCGGGCGATTATGATCTTGTATATGATGAATAAAAGAACTGCTGTATATCAGAAAGGCATAATGATAGAAGTAACAGGACTGACCAAGCATTACGGAAAACATAAGGCTCTGGAAAATATCAGTTTTACAGTACCCGGCGGACAGATAACAGGCCTTTTGGGACTGAACGGCGCCGGTAAATCCACCACCATGAACATTCTGGCCGGCTGCCTTTCGTCCACAAGCGGTACAGTAAAAATTAACAATATTGATATGGCTGAAGAAAGCGAAACAGCCAAACACTGCATAGGGTATCTTCCCGAAACTCCGCCTCTTTACACAGACATGAAAGCGGCAGAGTACCTTGATTTTATTTATGGCTTAAAAAAAGCTGCGGAGCGCATTGCCCCTGCCGGAACCAAAAAAGAAAAAGAAAATCAAAAAAAACTCCATATAGAAAACATCTGTTCCAGAACAGGCATTACGGAAATGTACGGAAGACTCGTCAGGAATCTTTCCAAGGGTTATAAACAACGGCTTGGACTTGCAGCAGCCCTTATTGGCAGCCCGGAAATTCTTGTCCTTGACGAACCGACTGTCGGTCTTGACCCGGCTCAAATAATCGAAATACGAAACCTGATTGCCGATCTGGGCAAGTCGAGTACGGTTATTTTTTCTTCCCACATACTGCCGGAAGTTCAGGCTCTGTGCGGAAGGGTTATTGTACTGCATCGTGGCCGTATTGCCGCCGACATGGACAGCGAAGCATTGCTGGAAGGCGGTTCACTTGAACAGACATTTATGGATCTGGTAAAAGGCGCCGAAGCATGAAGGCAATACTAAAACGGGAATTTTTTGCATATTTTTACACGCCGCTGGGTTATGTATTCATCGCTGCGTACTATTTGTTTACCGGCTTTTTCTTTTTTAACTATAACCTTTACGGCAATTCAAGTGATATGCGTTCTCTGTTCAACGTGCTGTTTACCATCACCCTTTTTCTGATCCCCCTTTTAACCATGCGGCTTATGAGCGAGGATCGGAAAATGAAGACCGATCAATTGCTGTTAATGTCGCCGCAAAGCAGTGCAGGCATAATAACCGGAAAATATATTGCCGCCCTGTGCGTTTACCTGCTTGGTTTGAGCGGTGTTCTTGCCGCATCGGCAGTGATTGCTGCTGTTGGATCCCCCGAATGGCCGGTAATAGCGGGAAACTTTACCGGTCTGTTCCTTTTGGGCAGCGCCCTTATTGCCATCGGACTTTACATCTCTGCGCTGACAGAAAACCAGATTATTGCGGCCATTGGCGGCTATTGTGTCGGGTTTTTCCTGATGCTGTTTGACGGCATTGCAGCGATCATGTCGGGGAGCGCTCCGGGCAGTTTATTGAAAGCGCTGTCCGTACGGACCCGTTATGAATTGTTTACAATGGGAATCCTGAGAACAGACAACATCGTGTTCTTTGCCAGCCTTTCGTTTTTCTTTGTCTTTCTGACCATAAACCATTTTGAAAAACGGCGGTGGGCCTGATGAAAAACGACAAAACGCCGCTTAAAGCAAACCTCTTCGGCAAACAACGTTTTGGCAAAAAAAGTATTTCCGCAGTGTCGATTCTTGCCTGTGCTGTTTTTTTGGTTTTAATCAATCTGGTCTTTTATATGTCTGCCCAGCGTTTTTCTTTTCTTGGAATTGATCTTACCAGGGACAAGCTCTTCAGGATTTCTCCGGATACGGTCAGATTCCTGCACAGTCTGGAAAAGGATGTAACCATTTATGTGCTTGCACGGGAAGAAACATTTGCCGATACTTCCTCTTACAACGCCCAGGCAAACCAGGTGTTCAGACAGTTTGAACGCAATGGCCCTGCGGTTTCACTTGTCTATGTGGACTATGTAAAAAACCCCGGATTTGCCGCTTCTTATCCCGATCTGACAATGAAGCACGGAGATATACTGGTATTCTGTGAAACCACAGGCCGCCGTTCTCTGGTAAAAACAGAAGAACTATTTAACTATACAGGCGGGTACAACAATCTTTCCATTGGGTCTTCACGGGCCGAGGAAGCAATATATTCAGCGATTCTGAATGTTACAAGCGACAGGCCTTTAAAGGCTGTGTTTATTTCCGGTCACGGAGAATACACAATGGATGCTTTTACCGGCGTTTTGGAAATAAACAACTACGATATCAGCAGAATTAATCTTGTAAGCGGCGCAATTGACAGCTCAACAGATATCGCCGTTATCATTGCGCCAAAAGACGATTACGGCGAAGAGGAATTGCAGATCCTGGACGAGTTCCTTTACAACGGCGGGAATTACGGCAAGACGCTTTTCTACTGTGCCGATGCAGACCAGAGTTATCCGGAAAACATCGGTGTGTTCCTTCGTGAATGGGGGGTTGCGGTTGAAGACGGCGCAGTTTTTGAAACTGATGAACGCCGGGTTTACAATTATCAGCCTTTCTACCCTGTCGCCGACTATGCAGAGGAAGAATTTTCTTCGCTCATCAGGACTACAACAAAACCCATGCTTGTTCCTGTAAGCCGTCCCTTGTCAAAGATCTTTGATTTCCGGAATAACTATTCCGTTAAAATTCTTCTTGAATTTGCCGCTTCTGCAGGAGTGCGCCCTTCCGATGCTCCGCTTGATTTCACATCCGATGACGCTATAATAAAAGGCCCGATTCCCGCGTTGGCGTTATGCAGATATACGATTACAGACCGATCCACAGGCAAGGCAGAAGCGGAATCCAATGTGCTTGTCTCAGGTTCAACGGCAATGCTCGATTCTTTTGCAATTGAAAACCCCGGTTTCAGCAATGCCGAATACCTTGTGAATGTACTGAACAAGCTGTCCAACCGGCACGACATTATTCCGCTTCGGCCAAAAAGTTATACCAGTACGGCGCTTAATCTGCCCCGGCTTACGGTAAACATAATAGGCATTGTGTTTATTGTACTTATCCCCCTCCTGATCCTCAGTATAGGCATTGCCGTTTGGATTAAAAGAAAACACTCATGATGAAGCGGGCGGTTGTTTTTTTATTTCTCTCCCTGGTTTTTCTTATCCTTGTCTTACTTCTTTTTTCCCGCAAAAACGACGAAGCAGTGACCAGCCCGCAGCTCCTGTCCGACAGAAATATTAGCGAAATTACGGAGATAGCCATAAGTAATCAGTACGACAATTATTCAGTGTATCAGGAAGAAGGAGGTTTTGCGATTGCCGATCTTCCCATGGAAAATGTAAGCGCAGAATATCTTTTAATGCTTCTCGACGAAGCTGCCAGAGTTGAATATCTTGAACAGGTTTTCCATACAGAAAAGCAGCTCACCGAATCCTCCCTTGCGGCTTTCGGCCTTGATCAACCAGCCGCTTCTGCTTTGATACGCTATACACCCGGCGACAGCCTTCATCTTTTATTTGGAGGAATGGAACGGGTTTCGCGCGGACAATACTTTATGGTTAAAGGGGATAATGCTGTGTATCTTATGGATCACAGCCGTGTAGTGCGCTTTCTTCAGCCGCTGAAACGGTTTATTAACCTGGAAATTGTTCCCGTTCGCAAATTTACTTCTCCATTAAGTACGATAAAGTACCTGCATTTAAGCGGCAGGGCTTTTCCGGAGCCAATAATTATCAGTGAAGTCAGGGCGGATAACGAAGCAGACATGAGGGAATCTCTGGGGTTCGGCGCAACAACCCACATAATCAGATCTCCTCATCTTCACAAAGTCGATCAAAAAGAAGCGTTAGACGTTTTTGAATCACTAACCGGTCTGCTCAATATTGAAGTGCTGGATTATAACTGTGATGATGCCGCCCTTGCACATTACGGTTTTGATGACCCATTGGTTATAGCAGACTATATTTACGATAAAGGTGACGGTTCCGAGCCGGCAAGGATAATACTCAAAGCTGTTTTATACCAGGGAGACTATATTCTGGTACGCGATGATCAGAGGATAGTTCACCGTGTAGAAAAAAAAGCCTTTCTTGTTACAAGCTACGAAAAACTTGCATCGCGCTGGTTTTTATCTCCTTTTATAACAGATGTGCAATCAATAGAAATAAGCGCCGGCGGGCATAACTACCGTTTTGAACTTTTGGGAGAAGACAACCGATCCCTTGATGTAACTCTGAACGGTGCAAGGCTGGATATTAACCTGTTCAGAAAATTCTATACGCTGCTTATAAGCGCTTCCAATGACGGTCAGTTAATACAGCCGGATTTGTCTTTAAAAACCAGGCAGGCTTCCATGCCGGTACTCGTTGTAAACTTTTATTACCGCGATCCTCTTAAAGAACCGGACAGCATGAGTTTTTCGCCGGGAAGCCTCAGACGGCATTACGTTACCGTAAATGGAATTACCGAATTTACCTGCCTTGAACGTTATGCGCAGGTGCTGGAAACGGCATTGCTGGCCATTGTAAAAGGGGAAGATTTCAGAACTGATTGGTGAGTGGTTATTAAACAACAATTTACCGCTGAGCTTGGCATATACAATACTACAGGTTTATGTATGTCAGGCTCAGAGACAACTTATGGTTTTAACGATGATTGAAAACATCCATCATGAAAACCCCAATTGCCGCTGAACTTGATAAATATCTATCTGAACGATTACCTGTAAAGGGGAGGGCAAGTGCTCTAGTGAGAACTTCTGGAGTTCTCCGACAAACAGACCACGGAGTAACAGTAATATTAAGTAAATAAGTGCCTGACCACATAAATTGCTATGTGTTTATTATTTTACAATTTGGAAAATACAATTTATGTGACCAGGAGGCTGATTTGTCGGATTCCTCCAGGTTCGAGCCTAGGGCGCTTGCCCTCCCCTTTGCTGAAAGTTTTCAGAATATTTATTTACCAGGCTCAGCGATAAATTGCGGTTTAGTGAAACTCTCCCCAGGACTTGCCAACTTCCACGCTTACCCGCAAAGGTATTGTCAACGGAACGGCATTTTCCATTTCTTTTCTTATTAATTCTGCGGCTGCCTTTGCTTCCGCCCTTGGGCATTCAAAGATCAACTCATCGTGAACCTGTAACAAAAGCCGGACTGGGCTTTTTGCCAATTTTTTGTCCAGCTTAAGCATGGCTGTTTTTACAATGTCCGCCGCCGAACCCTGAATGGGTGTGTTCACCGCCACCCGTTCTGCGGCAGCCTTTTCCGTCTTGTTGTGTGAATTAATCGCCGGAATAAAACGGCGGCGGCCCAGTATCGTCGATGCAAAACCGGTTTCTTCGGTCTTTTTTATCAACTCCGCAATAAAAGAACTCACTCCGGAATAGGTGGTAAAATATGCTTCTATGAATGATGCGGCATCGCTTCTGCTGATACGCAGTTCATTGGAAAGCCGGAAAGCGCTCATGCCGTACATCACGCCAAAGTTGATTGTTTTGGCAATACGCCGTTTATCTGCCGGAACATTGTGTTCATCCAGGCCAAAGATCAGCGCCGCCGTTCTGGCATGTACATCAACACCGTCGTTGAATGCATTGATCAAATTTTTATCCTGCGAAAGATGAGTCAATACAACAAGTTCAATCTGGCTGTAGTCCGCCGAAATAAACACGTGGCCGCTTTTGGCAACAAAAGCTTCCCGGATTCTGCGCCCTTCTTCTTCCCGTATGGGGATGTTTTGAAGATTCGGTTCCCTGCTGGAAAGTCGCCCTGTAGCTGTCCCCGTCTGGATAAAATTGGTATGAATACGGCCGTTTGCATCGGCAAGGCCAACAAGTCCGTCGATGTATGTTGATTTAAGTTTAGACAATGTTCTATGCCGAAGTATGAGCCCGGGAACCGGGTCCTCGCGGGCCAGTTCTTCCAGTACATCAACATCGGTGGAAAAACCTGTCTTTATTTTTTTTGTGGGGGTGAGTTTCCGTGTTACAAAAAGCACTTCCTGTAACTGCTTGGGTGAACCCAAATTAAATTCATGGCCTACCATTTTCCAGGCTTTGTCCTGGACTTGATTCATCTCTTCAAAAAGTTCTTTTCCATAGTTTACCAGTGTATCTTTTTCTATTTTGATTCCTTCCCCTTCCATTTCCGCCAGAATGGGCAGCAGGGGCATTTCCAGTTCCAGAAAGAGTTTTAACGAATCGGCTTTTTCCAGGCGCGGGCCAAGAAAACGCATTAAGCGTAACGCAATGTCTGCATCTTCCGCAGAATAACGGCAGGCTGTTTCCAACGGCACATCGTCAAAAAAACCGTCTTTTGGAACTACCGAATTGTAGCTTACCGCCGTATAGTTAAAGTAATACAAAGCAAGCGAATCTAAACTGTAATTCATACGCTGGGGATCGTCCACCCAGGCAGCAACCATGGTATCCCAAATCCTGCATGCCCACCTTTCTATGCCCCAACCCCGGCTTACTTTATAGTCGTACTTTGCATTATGGGCCACAACAATCATTTTTGGATCGGAAAGGAGGGGAACCAGGAGTAAGCGTACCTTTTCAGGATCAATGAACGGCGCTTTTCCGTTATAAGCCAAATCCTTGTGAGCAGCCAACGGAACGTAAAACGCTTCTTTTGGTTTTAACGCCAGTGCAATCCCAATGGGGCGGGCATTCCATGCATCAAGCGAATCAGTTTCAAAATCCAGCGCCAAAAGTCCCTGCTTCCTTCCGGCGTCAAGCAGCCTGGCCAGCTCCTTTTCATCCAGAATAACTTTATAAGTTCCCTCACCCAGAAGGTTGTCGGAAACAGTTTGATTGTTAGAATCAGCTTCGCCGGATTCAGCCGGCCAAGCAGCACCTGCGGCATTTACCTTTACATGAGGATCCAACTGACGTGCACTTTGTACGATTCCTTCGCGTATTAAGACAGCGGCGCCGGCAGTACGGTTGAGTTTCTCAATTGATAACTCATCAATCTCTTTTATTGGCAGAGGAACAGCGTACTCCAATGAAATGAGTTTTTTGGCAAAGTAGGCGCTTTCTTTTCCTTCGGTAAGTTTTTTTCCAACAGCGCCTTCGACAGCGGCGATATTATTGTAGATTTCATCCAGGGAGCCATAACGGGCCATCAGCTTGATCGCCGTTTTTTCCCCCACTCCCTTTACGCCAGGTACATTGTCGGAACTGTCTCCGACAAGCGAAAGCAAATCAAGTATCTTTTCGGGCGGTACCCCCCATTCGGCTTTAACCTCTGCAGGGCCAACAAGACTATAGGGTAATCCGGCGCCGCTTGTTTCTGCTGCACCTGTTTTCTGAGGACGCAGCTGAAATATACGCGCTTTTTCCCCATGGCCCACCAATTGAAGCAGATCCTTGTCGGAAGAAAGAATATAGCAATCACAGCCTTCGGCTTTGCACCGATTCGCCAAAGTTGCGATTATATCATCTGCTTCGTAACCATCTACACGTATTGCAGGTACCCCAAGGGCAGAGAGAACTTCTTCAACAAGAGGCACCTGGGCATGAAGATCATCGGGAGCTTTTTGTCGTGTAGCCTTGTATTCCGCATACATTTTGTGGCGGAAGGTCGGAACCCTTGAATCAAAAGCTGCCGCCAGGCGTAAAGGTTTTTGTGTTACAATGCTTCCACCGGCAGTAATTGCCGGAGCGCCTTCATCAATCAGGGTCGTCAGCGTCCTGGCAAAACCAAAAAGCGCCGATACATTCTGCCCTTTGGAATTTCTAAGAGGCCGTGATAAAAACGCAAAATATGAGCGGTAAATCAGGCCGTATGCATCAATCAGGTAGAGGGGGGCGGACATAGTTCAGTATACCCCGAAACGGTTACCGGAAACCAGTAATGGTTGTACTTGCACTAAAATGTCCTAATGTGTATAATTAGCGCATGAAAAAGGGTCTTTTTTTTGCTATTTTAGTTTTTATCAGCGGGTTTTTTCCTTCGGCACAGGAGATAATGACCGCAGGACGATATCTGGATCAGGTTTCAGATCGGTATGCTTCGATTAGAACTTATACTGCCCGGATTAATATACTAAGCGGCGGTAACAATATGGCAGGTACTGTCTATGCCATGATGCCGAACTTTCTCCGTATTGATTTTTCTTACCCGGCAGAACAGGTAATTCTCTATGATGGGGAGAATCTGATGATTTTTCTGCCCGGCGAGCGGGCCATCCTGAATCAAGCTGCATCGCGACAGGGAGGTGCGAACATGGCCACTGCCCGCGGGCTTAATCTGTTAAAACGGAACTATGTACCTGCCTTTGTAGTAGGACCCGCACCGGTACCTATTGAGCCAGGCTCCAACGAAATGGTGATTAAGCTCAAACTGGCACGGCGTTCTACCGGCGAAGGGTTTACCGAGATTATCATGGACATTTCGCCCGATACCCAGCTTATACGGCGTATTACCGGAAAGACCATTGGTGATACCACGGTACGCTTTGATTTTTACGGTGTAAGTCTTAACACGGGAATTCCCGAACGGCTGTTCATTTTTGAATCTCCTCCGGCTTCCAATATGTACAATAACTTTTTATTACGGGGTACAGACTAACAAAAGCTTTTTCGGAATTCCCCCGGGTTTTGAAAAAGGTTTGTTGTTCGGGAGCAGAAAGTGGAATCGCTGGGAGAAAAACTTAAATCAACCCGTGAAGCCAAAGGTCTTTCTTTAGATTATGCCGGCAGGGAAACAAATATTGCCCGCCGGTATCTTGAAGCCCTGGAAACGGAATCGTTTTCAAAGTTTCCCGGCGAACCTTACCTGCTGGGTTTTTTACGTAACTATGGCGAGTACCTGGGGCTGGATGTTAATGAATTGCTTTCCCTGTACAGGGCAATCAAAATTCAGGAACAGCCAATTCCGGTAGATCAGCTGATAAAATCACCGCATTCTTTCCCTAAATGGCTTTTTGCAATTATTGTTGCTGCAATTGTACTTTTAATTGCCGCAAGTGCGGGATATTTTATTTTTGTCAGAACCCCGGCTGAACCTGTACAGGCAAACCCTGTTCAGCTTCCAATGGAATATATTCTGGAAGGTTCTTTCTTGGAGAGGCGTTTTTATAAAGGAGATACGATTCTTGTAAACCTGGAAAATGAACAGTACAGAATAGAATTGCGCAGCATGGATGATCCTTTAACGCTTGTTACTCCCGGCGGCAGTGTCAGACTTGATCTTTCGGGTGATACCGAAGTAGACCTTAATGGGAACGGTATTTCCGATCTCCGTGTAACGCTTTCGGACTACGATTACCGATCACCCGGTGCAGGCGCTCTGATTCGTTTTGATCTTAACGCTGCGATAGATCCCTATATCGCCATAAATCCCGATGATGTTACCGATACTGCAATCCAGTCCGGCACGGTGATTTTTACATCCACCAATACCTATCCCTTTACTCTGGAAATTCAGTTTCAGAACTACTGTATGTTCCGCTGGGAACTGGATAGACGGGACAGAACAGAACGGTATTTTTCCCGCGGAGAGCGGTTAAGTATCCATGTAATGAACACAATCCGGCTTTGGTCTTCGAATGCCACAGCGGTAGCGATAGAACTTAATGGCGCAGGGCGGACTGTTACACTGAATCTTGGAACCCCCGGAGAAGTGGTGGTAATCGATCTGCGCTGGCTCCGTGACAATGACGGCAGATTCCGCCTTACCCAATACCGGCTTGAATAGCCCGTACTTAAAGCCGGTTTTACCCGGCAACTTTTGGCAAGCATGAAATACTTTCTGGATCCCTTTGGCTGCGTAAAGAATCAGGTTGATGCCGAAATTATGATGGCCTCTTTAAACGATGCACTTTGGAAAGCCGTTGATGATCCTGCGGATGCAGATATGATTATTGTAAATTCCTGCGGCTTTATCGAAGTGGCTAAACGTGAATCAATAAACGCCGTCCTTGCCTGGAAAAAACAGTATCCGCAAAAAAAAATTCTCCTTGCAGGCTGCCTATCTCAGCGTTACCGGAAAGAACTCGAAGAAAGTTTAACCGAAGCTGACGGATTTTTGGATTGCGACAGCATAGACAACGTTGTTCCTACAGCAGCGGAACTTTTTAAACTTGTTCACAATGTTTCTGTGTCTGTAAAAGGTAATTCCCGCTCGGCTCTGCCGGATTCGAATCGGGGTTTACGTCCCCTCCTTGGGTTTCCCGGTTCTGCCTATGTAAAAATTTCCGAAGGCTGCAGCAATAATTGTACGTTTTGCGCTATCCCGTTAATTCGCGGCCCGCTCCGCTGCCGTGCTATCTCTGATATTGTTGAAGAATGCAAACAGTTGTTAAGGCGGGGTGTAAAGGAGCTATGCCTTATTGGTCAGGATATTGCCGCTTTTACAAGCGGTAACGGTACTGCAACAGAAAACGGCAGTACCGCTTTGGCTGCACTGTTAAAAGCTATCGCTGCATTGCCCGGTGATTTTTGGGTACGGCTGCTCTACCTCCACCCGGATCACTTCTCTTTGGATATACTGGACATTATTGCACATGACAAGCGTTTTCTTCCTTATTTTGATATACCGTTCCAGCACGCTACCCCCCATATACTTTCATCTATGGGACGAAAAGGCAATGCAAAAAGCTATCTTGGCCTGCTGGAAACAATCCGTACAAAACTGCCCGATGCAGTGATCCGTTCTACGTTTCTTGTAGGCTTTCCCGGCGAGACCGAAGATGATTTTAAAGAACTTGTTGATTTTCAGAAAAAAGCACGTTTTGACTGGCTGGGAGTTTTTACCTTTTCCAGAGAAGAAGGAACAGCCGCATATTCCATGAAAGGAAGGGTAGGTAAAAAAATTGCAGCCCAGCGCAAAGCTATTATCGAAGAAAAACAACTCCCAATTACCGAAGAACGAATGAACCGTTTTGTGGGTCAGATTATGGATGTACTTATTGAGGAAGCAATCGATCCCGAAGATAACCCGGCAACCGGCCTTTGGCTGGGACGGCTTTTTTGCCAGGCGCCGGAAGTAGACGGCGCTGCAGTAATACGAACTGCTGATGCCACAGGAACGCTGCTGCCAAAACCGGGAGACATGATCCGGGGAACAATTGTTGCGCGCAATGGTATTGATTTGGAATTGTTAGTGCCAGCATAAATTAAATGATATACCCCCATTAGCAATACTGAACACATCAATCTTCCCATTCCAGTGGGTGGAGGAACACCCATTCAGGCCATAAGTTGGTCGTGGCTGCACTTTACGCACACTCTGGTGTGGCTTTTATTATATCACGACCAAAATGTCCTTCATGGATAACCCTCCCCCCACTGACATGGCAACATTAGTTTCGATGTGTTCAGTACTGCTATGACAGGTAATATGCGTGATTTTATAAAACAAATGGCATCACATAAATTTTTTGAAAATTGTAAATTTGATAATAATAGATCGTTTACGTATGAGCAAAGATTAGCTATTTTTAGGCTTGATCACATAAAGGTACTATCCACAGCTGTTGTCCGGGAGCGTGGCGAGGTACAATTACCTTATCTTTGCCGAACTGAACGCATTGAAAAAAATGTTGCCACGTCGGTGGGGGTAAGGTTACCCATGAAGGCCATTCGGCGTGATACGACGGCAGTGACTTTCTGATTGACCACGAAAGTGGTCTACCTTACGTCCGTTGACGGCAGCCACGGCCGTCATGGTCTGAATGGGTGCTCTTTCCCCCACCGATATGGAAAGATGCGTACTGATGCGTTCAGTTCTACAGTTTGTGTTTGTGCTACCCCGCTATGCTTCCGGCTATAGCTGTGGGCAGTGATCACTTCTCGTCTATGCTAAAGACCCCGTCCCAATCTTTGCCCGGCGCTTCTTCCATAAATTGCCGGCAGCGGTTCAGATACAGAAGCGAAGGCTGATCGCCGGGAAATTGTTTGTTTACCTGATCGAATATCGTTTGTGCGCCTTTCCAGTTGCGGGATTCAAAAAGAATCAAAGCACGGTGAAAAAGATTAACCTGTTCAAGCAGAGCCGCAGGAGCATCTTCGTGTATGTCCAGCACTTCGTAAATACGCACCGGTTCGTTAATTCCTACTACCCTGATCCGGTCAAGCTTCCGGCAAACAAGATGATTTCCTGTTTCCTTTACGGTGTCTTCCGTTGCGAGGATCCAGGTTCCGTATTGTTTGTTCACTCCTTCCAGCCGGGCTGCCAGATTTACCGCATTGCTGATAATGGTGTAATTCATTTTTTTCTGTGTTCCCATGTTTCCCACTACCATTTCTCCGGTGTTAATGCCGACTCTGGCATGGAGCGGCGAAGGGCTTAGTTTGTTTGCAGCGATGTGATTGTTTACTTCAGTTTCCAGCCGCTTCATTACGATTGCGGTTAAACAGGCCCGCAGGGCATGGTCGGGAAGATCCAACGGCGCTCCAAAGAAAGAGATAATCGCATCGCCCTCGTATTTGTCGATGGTTCCTTTCTGTTCCAATATAACGTCGCTCATGGTGGAAAGATAATAGTTAAGCAGGTCTACCAGTTGATCCGGCGCCAGCACTTCGGCAATATGGGTAAAGTTTTTGACATCGGTAAACATGGCAGTCATGTGGCGGTTCACGCCGCCAAGCTGGAGCCGGGTAGGATCGCTGACAATCTCTTCCACGACATCTTCCGACAGATACGTGGAAAATGCCCGGCGCAGATTGTTGTTAAAGTATTGCAGTTTGACATGAGCTTCTTCGATCTGCCGGGCCTTGCGGCGGTAGAGCAGCATATTCAGCACGCCGAAGATCACAGAAATCAAAAGGGCGGCAATCTGAAGAATAGTCATGTTCCGCGAGTCTGTGCGCTGCACAAGGATGAATTCATCGCTGATGTCCACACCCGCTACACAGTAGAACCTGCCTTCGCTATCATACACCGGGGCGTAGCCCGAAATAAGGCCACCCCATTCAGGGGTGTAGGTTCCCAGGTCGGTTACGCCGACATTTCCGGCAAGGCCGTCAATGGCAACTTCTTCTACTTCAAAAATGCTCCACGGCCCCACCTGTTCTTCCGGGTCGGTATCATTATCAATAATGTGCTGTCCTTCGTCTCCGTAAGCACGCCAGTAATACGCATACAGGACATTATGTTCCTCGGCAAAACGCATAAGCCGTACTTTAAGCGCCTGATACTCCGGGCCGTAAGTGTCTTCTATGGTATGGTATCGATCCAATTCCTCGGCGCTGATCAATTTCGCCAACGACTGGGCCGCGGTCATTAAATGGTTCTGGGTCGATTCCGTGATCATCGCCACGTGACGGTTCATCTGAATGTTTACCACCGCTGTCAACAAAAGAACCATGAGCGCTGAAATGAAAAATAACCCCAGTACCAGCCGTAACCCAATTGCTTTTGCAAGGGTCTTTTTGGTATCTGTGTTCTTCATTGTAAAATTATAGCAAAAAAAAACCAGTCGGACTATAATACGGTAACTTGATATGCGCTCGCGGGCCGGAGGGACATATGGCAGACGCCCTTCCTTCTTATCTTGAAATCCTCAATCCCGAACAGCGGAAAGCTGTTCTTCACAATGGTAAAAACCTGCTGATCCTTGCCGGGGCAGGGTCCGGGAAAACCAGAGTGATAACAACCAAGATTGCCTATTTAATCCGGGAACGGGGACTCGATCCGCGGTCAATTATGGCGGTAACCTTTACCAACAAGGCGGCCCGGGAAATGACAGAACGGGCAAGGCTGATTGATATACGTGCCGGCGATGCAATGATGCGGACATTCCATTCTTTTGGCGCATGGTTCCTGCGCCGCAATGCTGCGCTGGCCGGGCTTAATTCCAATTTTGTTATCTATGATGATGAAGATACGGTAACGCTTTTGGGAACAATCAACGAAGGCGCCACGCGTGCGGAAAACCGTATCATGGCAGCGCTGATTTCCCGCGCAAAGGATTATTTTCTTTCGCCGGATGATCCCGAACTGGATTTGATCGACCACCGGCCGGAATTCAGAAAAATCTATTCCAGATACGAAGAACGTCTTAAAAAAATCGGCAATGCGGATTTTGGCGATCTGATAAAGAAACCGGTTGAAATCCTAAAGGCCAACCCCGATGTTGCACAGCGTTTCCATGATCGCTTTAAGGTAATAATGGTGGATGAGTACCAGGATTCCAACATCGCCCAGTTCAAGTTACTTGCAGAGTTATCCGGGCCGGAAACATACCTCTGTGTTGTCGGAGATGACGATCAATCAATTTACCGTTTCCGGGGCGCCGAAGTGCGGAATATCCTGGAATTTTCCGATCGCTTTCCCGGCACGGACATTATCAGGCTTGAGCGGAATTACCGTTCCCTTGCTCCGATTCTGGCTGCGGCATCTTCGGTTGTGGATAACAACAGCGGCAGGCTGGGAAAAAAACTAAGCGCCGAACGCGGCGGCGGGAAACTTCCTACCCTGGCTTTTCTTTACGACCAGAATGAAGAAGCATCGTTTTGTGCAGAGCTGATCCAGCGTTCGGTAGATACCGGAAATAAAAACAGTAAAAGTACACCCGGAACCCGTTATCTGGACTGGGCTATTTTATACCGTACCAACGCACAGTCGCTGGGATTTGAAACAGAACTGCTTCGCCGGAATATTCCCTATAAGGTAGTTGGCTCACTTAAATTTTACGAAAGGGAAGAAATTAAAGATGCGTTGGCGTTATTTGCCCTGCTCCTTAATCCTCTGGACGAAGTAGCGTTCCGCCGTATTATAAACAAACCAACGCGCGGCATCGGTGCGGCAGCTCAGGACAAGATACTCGAAGCTGTATACACAACCGCCCCGCAAGAGGGCGGCATTTTAGCAACGGCGCGTGGTGTATCCCTTTCGGCAAAAGCAAAGGCAGGAGTTGACGTTTTTGCTTCTTTTATGAGTAGGGCAAAAGAACTTCTGAACACGGGCAATACAGCGGATCAAAAATCCACTGACAAATCCGCCGCTGCTAAAGCAAAAAAAACTGCAAAATCTGCCGATAGCCCAATACGCTCCGGCGAAGGACTGTCTGTTTGCGCCGCCGCTCTGATCCTTGATTCCGGATTGGCGGAGTACCATAGTTCTCATGACGAAATAAATGCCTATCAAAGAGCGGGAAATTTACAGGAGCTTGTTAATGCTGCAAGTGTCTATCCTGCTTCTATGGAAGGACTTGCGGAATTTTTGGAACATATCGAACTTGATCGTGCTATCGAAGAAAACAAGGAATCAAACCCCGACTATGTAACACTGATCACCCTGCATAATACCAAGGGTTTGGAATTTAAACGGGTAATCATGACCGGCCTTGAGCAGGGGATTTTCCCCAGAGACGATAAAGAAGGCGATGACTTGGAAGAAGAGCGGCGGCTTTTTTATGTTGGCGCCACCAGGGCCATGGATGAACTATATTTCTGTTCCTGTGCATTCCGCCGAATGTACGGCAGAACCAGCCCCATGATGCCTTCGCGTTTTCTTTATGAGGTGGATAGATCGAATCTGCGGATTATCGGAAAGCCGCCGATTTCTTTTGG
>WRIX01000024.1 GCA_009782495.1 Treponema sp. | reverse complement strand
CGGCTAATGGTAGAAACGCTTACTTCGTATTCCTCTGCCAGCTCTTTGGAATTGGGATATCTTCCCGAAGCAATTTTCTGATCGATCATGTAAATACGCGGCAGGGAATTCTTTGTTTTCATGCACACGCCCCTCCTTGGGGCGAACTATAATAATTTCCTTGCGCTCGCGGCCCGAAGGGACGCATGCACATAGTATAACATATATCACATTGGTCTGTCATGGAGTGATAGATCAAATAGAAATTTTCCCATTGACACCACCCTCTATATAGTGTACCTTTATTTTTACGACACTATATAGACAGCTCTTCGTTGCCATATATTCTGCCAAACTTAAGGACTCATAATGACAATACAACGCTTTTTTACGGACCCCAAAACGGGGCCCTACAAAGATATTGTCTGGGAAAAAAGACGGAGCGAAATCCGCAATCCGGACGGCAAAACGATTTTTTGCGAAGAAACGATAATCGTTCCCGCCTTCTGGAGTCAGATAGCAGGGGATATCCTGGCTCAGAAATATTTCCGCAAGGCAGGGGTTCCGGCAGACAAATGCTATGCCTGGAAGGAATGGACTGCCGGTGTCGAAGAAGATGATCCGGGCAGTGAACTTCCGGCAGACGGAGCGGAACACGACGCACGGCAGGTTTTTCACCGTCTTGCCGTTACCTGGTTAAACTGGGGAAGGAACAGCAATTTTTTCAGCAGCCAAACAGACGAAAAAGCCTTTTACGACGAAACCTGCTATATGCTGGCCCACCAAATGGCAGCGCCCAACAGTCCTCAATGGTTTAACACAGGGCTTTATGATGTATACGGAATAGACGGCCCTGCGCAAGGCCACTACTATGCAGACCCCGATACCGGTAAGGCGATTAAGTCGGACAGCGCCTACAAACGGCCGCAGCCGCATGCGTGTTTTATCTTTTCCATAGAAGACGACCTTGTAAACGAAGGCGGCATCATGGATCTTGTTGTGCGGGAGGCGCGGCTTTTTAAGTACGGATCGGGTACGGGGACAAACTTTTCGCGGATTAGGGCGGCGCATGAAAAACTTTCCGGCGGCGGTGTTTCGTCGGGATTGCTGTCGTTTCTAAAAATAGGCGACCGTTCCGCTTCGGCAGTAAAGAGCGGCGGTACGACACGGCGTGCGGCAAAGATGGTTACCCTGGATGCGGATCATCCCGATGTGGAAAACTACATCGACTGGAAAGCGCAGGAAGAACACAAAGTCGCTTCGATGGTTACCGGCTCTGTGATCATCAAAAAACATCTGGACGCAATAAACAAAGCGGCCGCTTCTTTCCGCGGGCCGGAGGAAGACACCTTTAATATAGAAAAAAATCATGAACTTGCCGAAGCGCTCCGTTCCGCACTGGCGGAAAAAATTCCACCCACATACCTATACCAACTTCTCCGCCGAATCGAACAGGGAGACAGCGCAAGCACGGCGGTTTTTTCCACCGCATGGGATGACGAAGCGTACAACACCGTCTCCGGGCAGTCTTCCAATAACAGCCTGCGCGTCAGCGATGATTTTATGAAGGCCGTGGAAGAAGACAGAACCTGGGAACTCCGCGAACGGGTGTCAGGCAAAACAGTTAAGGCAGTACAGGCGATGGATCTCTGGAACCGCATGGCGCGTTCCGCATGGCAATGCGCCGATCCGGGATTGCAGTACCACACGACCATCAACGACTGGCACACATGTCCCGCAGGCGGCGAGATTCGTGCAAGCAATCCTTGTTCCGAGTATATGTTTCTGGACGACACGGCCTGCAACCTTGCGTCAATTAACCTGGGCACACTCTACGACCGTAAAAAGAAGATGTTTAATATAGAAGGATATCTTCATGCCATAGACATTTGGACCACGATACTGGAAATCTCCGTGGTGATGGCGCAGTTCCCCGCCCCGCGTATCGCAGAACTTTCCCACGAGTACCGCACCCTTGGGCTGGGTTTTGCAAACCTTGGCAGCCTTCTTATGGTGATGGGGCTTCCCTACGATTCGGACGAAGGCCGCTCTGTGGCAGCTTCCCTTTCCGCTATACTCACCGGCGAAGCGTATGCACAGTCTGCGCGCATGGCCGAAGAACTTGGGCCTTTTATTCACTACGAAGAAAACCGCGAAGCGATGCTCCGTGTAATTCGCAATCACCGCAGGGCTGCGTACAATGCGGCTGCGGAAGAATACGAGCTGCTGAATACAATGCCCCAGGGCATCGTCCCGGAACATTGTCCGGCGGTGCTGTTAATGGCAGCGCGGCAAGCGTGGGATCGGGCGCTGGAGTTCGGAGAGGCGAACGGTTTTCGCAATGCGCAGGTCAGCGCCATTGCACCAACCGGAACAATCGGCTTGTTAATGGACTGCGATACAACGGGAGTAGAACCTGACTTTGCCCTGGTAAAATTTAAAAAACTTGCCGGCGGCGGATACTTTAAGATCATCAATCAATCGGCGCCTCCCGCGCTGGAAGTGCTTGGGTACAAGAAAGGCGAAATCGAAGCGATTGTCGCGTATGCTACCGGACATAAATCATTTAAGGGAGCACCGCACCTTAATCACGACTTACTTTCGTCAAAAGGCTTTACCCGCGAAGTGCTTGCTGCTGCGGAAACTGCGGCGGCGAATGCAATTACCCTGGAAAGTGTTTTTAACCACTGGATACTGGGAAAAGAATTTGTCGAAAAGCATCTTTCCGTTCCTGAATCAACGTGGAGTCTTCCCGGTTTTTCGCTGTTAAAACATATCGGATACAGCGATTCAGAAATTGCCGAAGCGGAACTCTATGTCTGCGGTTCTATGGGGCTGGAAGGCGCGCCGGGCTTAAAAGAAAAAGACCTTCCCGTTTTCGATACCGCCACACCGTCGGGCAAATACGGCAGCCGTTCCATAGCGTGGCAGGCTCATGTTGGCATGATGGCGGCGGTGCAGCCTTTTATTACCGGTGCGATCAGCAAAACGATCAACATGCCCAATGCCGCCGGTTACGAAGATGTAAAAGGCGCATATATGCTGGCCTGGAAGAGCGGCCTAAAAGCGGTGGCTTTGTACCGCGACGGCTCAAAACTTTCCCAGCCATTGTCGGCCTTTGCCCCCGGCGCCGATCCGCTGGCGGATACAATACTCGCCTTGCAGAAAGACCTTGATGCGCCTCAGCGCTCCGGCCGCATGGATCCCCAGCGGGCCGCCGAAGTGCGGGGAAAGCGGCAGTCCCTGCCCAACCGCCGTTCCGGTTATACGCAAAAAGCAAAGATCAGCGGCCATTCAATTTTTATCCGTACCGGAGAATACGACAACGGTAAGCTTGGAGAGATCTTTCTGGATATGCACAAAGAAGGCGCCGCGTTCCGGAGTCTTCTTAACAGCTTTGCCATCGCCGTTTCTTTAGGCCTTCAGTACGGCGTACCGCTGGAAGAGTATGTAGATGCATTTACCTTCAGCCGCTTCGAGCCAAACGGTATGGTTCAGGGCCACGACTATATCAAAATGTCTACCAGCGTTATTGATTATATTTTCCGTGATCTGGCGATCAGCTATCTGAAGCGCACGGATCTGGGCCAGGTAAAGCCGGAAGATCTTCTTGCCACGGCAACCCAGGACAAGTCAACCGACAGATCAATCGAAAAAGCGGACGGCAAAACAGGCAAAACGGAAGCAAGCCCTGCGGCCAAAGGTCAGAAAACGGAAGCAAAAGATACCGAGAAAAAGAGCGACTTAAAGAAAGAACCGGTCAAACATGAAACAAAAGAGACGCCATCTTCCAAAGAAAATCTTCCCAAACATGAAGAAGCCCGGCGCATCGCACGGATTAAAGGCTACGAAGGCGATCCCTGTCCAAGCTGCGGCTCGCTTACCCTGATACGAAGCGGTACCTGTATGAAGTGCGATACCTGCGGAACAACTACGGGGTGTTCTTAACTGCGTTTCTTCTTTACATTCTTTTTGGTCCAGTCGTTGAGCAGAGCTTTAAGCCCGTCGTCGGTAATTTTAAGGGTTTTACCGCAATCGGGGCAAACAAAACGCCCCGATTCGTCCAGAGCATCTTTGCGGCAGCCGACACAATAGGTATTGCCACATGCAGGACAAGTACCGCCCGGCATATCGTCCGGCGGCATGGCATAAAGCCGCAGGCTTGCGGCCGATTGCGGGTTTCGTTCAACCTGCCATTCCCTGTTACACGAAGCGCAGGAAACAGTTTTATAAAGAGCATCCATCATCCATTTTTCAAGATCATCCCTGCCCTTCTTTGTGTCTTCGTTCAAATCAAATTCATCCAGCCTGTCCAGAATTTCTTTTACATCTTCCCATTTGCCCGTAAAAGCCCGGTTCCATCCCAATTGAAGCATGGAACCCGCATGATTTGGATTGATCTTCAGCGCCGCATGCAATGCCGCTTCGGCCCGTTTGTGTTCTCCTTTTTTTACCGCCACAAAAGCGATAAGTCCCAGCATATCGGGACTTGTTTCGGGAGAAAAGCGATTACTGTGCGAACCGGCGGTTAATACATCATCCGCTTCGCCGTAATGACTCAGCTCAATCAAACAGGAACCTCTGTTATAACGGTATTGAATATTAAACGGGGCAACGGCAAGAGCGCGGCGGTATAATACATCGGCTTCTTCAAAACGTCGGGATCGAACCAGGAGATTTCCCGCACAGTTTGCCATAAGCCCTTCGGGATCTTCTTCCGGTTTCGATTCAAGCAAGCGAAGCGCTTCCGCTTCATTACCCTGAAGATAAAGAAAGACAGCCCGGGATCGAACCAGGAGATTTCCCGCACAGTTTGCCATAAGCCCTTCGGGATCTTCTTCCGGTTTCGATTCAAGCAAGCGAAGCGCTTCCGCTTCATTACCCTGAAGATAAAGAAAGACAGCCCGGTTTACCCTGACGGCGGGAACTTCACCCAATACCGGTGCGGCCTTTTCCAGGTGGACACGGGCTTTTTCCATATCACCCTTGCTTAAGGCTGCCTGCGCCGCAAAATTGTGTATCCAGCCGAAACTTCCGTCATCTTCCTTAACCATTAAGGCCGTTTCCAAATCGGAAACAAGTTCCGGATCACCGGGATCGTTGTTTAAAAGAAAACGGTTTTCCGCCAGACGGAAACGGAACAGAGGATAGTCCGGCGCATATTTTACTGCCTTTTCAAAGAGGGGCATTGCCTCCCTGCGTTTGCCTTCCCGGACCACAAGCAAAGCCTGCAAAAAGTAAATTGCCGGATCGGGCGGGGAACCTTTTTTACTTTTACGCAACCGTTCGGCAGTATCCAGTTCATCACGCGCTGTTTTCCAGTCTTCGATGCCAAAAGCCCACTTTCCGGTCAGCGCCCTTCCTTCCCAGTTGTTCTCTCCCAACAGACGGAACTTGGGAACGATCAGCCCCAGTTCTTCATAACGATTATCCGCCAAAAATGCACGGCCCGCCTTTAAGTAGCGATCCAGAGTTTTTTTATTCTGATTCGGATCGCCTCCCTGATCCAGCAATTCATAGGCAGCGGCTGCATTTTTCGAAGAAAAGCCGTTTGATGTATCAAGCTCATAGGCATGATCATAAGCTTCCGCTGCTTTTTGATAGTCTCTTTTATTAAAGTAACAATGGCCCAGCAGAATAAAAAATGAAGCCGGATCGGCAAAGTGATTATCGATTTTATCAAAAATTATTTTTTCTTCCGGATTTTCGGGCTTTGAAATTTCTTCGGCAAAGCGAATTAAATCATCATACCGGGATGAAGAATAAAGCAGCGCTGTTTTCATACCGCGGGCTTCCCGCTCTATGTCCTTTGTACCCATTGCTTCTTCAATGTACTCTTCCGCTTCGTCCCACAATTCCAAAGCCAATGCAAGTCTGGATCCAAGAAGAAGTTCTTTTGGAGACCGGATCGATTCCTCCAACTGCATTGCCGCAAGAATAACTCCGTCTTCTGCCTTTGCCAGCTCATCGGCCATGTTAGCCCGGCATTCCCATGCTTTACGGAGATGAGCCAATGCAGGGCCGGCCTGCCCCAAAGCGGTAAAGGTTTCCGCCAGCCGTATACGGCTGTCCGGCATAGCTGTGGTTTCAAGTTCAAAATAATGTTTTTCAACATTCTCTATATGCGAATCAAGGCTGAATTCAACAAGTTCCGCCAAAGCGGAAAATTCTTCCTGTGCGGCGGAAACATCATCCGGCGGCGAAAATTCCGCTGCGGCATCCGGTGCAGAAAGCGCTTCGGTTTCTTCGTAACTGGCTGCAACAAAACCAATCCTTCCTTCCGGTATGGAAGGATCATCCCAAACCCCCGCCCACATTCCATTGATGTGCAGCAGAATTTTACTGCCAAACGTTATTGTCCGCAGTTCAAATTCACCTGAACTGTTTCCGGAATTAATCCTGCCGGGCACTTCTGTCCAGCCTGCGAGTGTCAGCGGAACGCTGTTCCGTACCAGATCCAGGCGGAAATAACCGCGGCTGGAAACCAGAGCCATATAATACGTCAGATCGTCAACCATGCGGAAAATAAAGCCTGCCGCCGCATAGCCTCCTTTTGGATCAAGCCTGATACGGCCTTTTATATCCATGTCCTGATACCGGTAGATCATATTTTCGGCCCATGCAATACATCCGGTTTTTTTTACTCCCAGACAAAGGGCATTATTGAAGAGATAGGCACGATACAAATTTTCTGATGTAATGGAAAAACGAACATGCGGCGGTTTTCCCGGCTCATCTTCCCGGGAAAAATCGGCCTTCCATTGTTCACGAACAAAGTCATCAGTATCGGCAAGGTATTCCCTGGATACACTGCGGCCGAAGAGCTTTTTTAAAAAGCCAAACATAAATTTATACTACCCCAAAAGGGCGGTGTAAGTCGAGGTTATGATGGATAAAGAATGGGTTTTCGATAATGTTAAAAAATTACTGTCGTCAATGCGTAAAATTTCCGCCGGGACAGTATTGTTGATTTGGGCGCTGGCAATGATTGCGGGGATTTTTATTTATATATTAACCAGCAGGAATAAACCGGAAAAGGAAATTACACTTACTTTTGCCACATGGTGGGACGATGAGCTTGAAGATAAAACCCTTTTAAAACTAACAACCGAATATGAAGCGCAAAATCCGGGAATCACAATCAAGCTGGAAAAGCTGAGCTGGGATAAAATTCAGGAATTATTGGAAAAAAAAGATTCCAGAGATACCGGCAAAAACGCACAAAAAATCAATCCTCCCGATATTTTCAGCATTGATCCCTATGCTATCTATGAACTGGAAAAAAAATCACTTCTTGCAGAACTGGAAAACGACAAGGGTTTTACCGGAAATGCCGTGTCGATTATTTCGTTTATCAATCCGCTTTATTACAACATAGATCTGCTGCAAAATGCCGGGTTTGACAGGCCTCCGAAAAACCAAACCGAATTCCTTTCGTATGTGCAGCGGATCAAGGAAACCGGTAAATTCGGCGCCGGTATTGCTTTAAACGATCTCCGCCATATAAACCAGCAGCTTCTTTCGTGGATTTGGGCTGCAGTCGGCAATCCGGACACTTCCTCTTCATCCGGTTTTGCTTCCAAAGAAGTAATCGGCACGCTGAATTTCCTGAATCTTCTTTACCAAAACCTGTACGGCAATCCTTTTGAATTAAGCAAAGCAAAACTTCTGGAAGCTTTTGGCAAAGGTGAAATCGGGATGATGATAGGTTCAATTGCAGACATAAAAGAATTAAAAAGAACAGACATAAATTTCAGCATTACTACGATTCCTGCACCTGTGTCATATACAAAAAAACCTGTATTTCCACTTTCTGTCTGGTATGCGGGAATTTACAGCAAGAGTGAATATCAGGAAGAAGCAAAAAATTTTATTCTTTTTTTGAAAAAAAAGTCGGGAGAAATTGCAGCAGCGGCTTATGCTGTTCCGGGAAACGGAACACTCAACAGGGAACTGTCAAAAGAAGATCCTTACTATGCCAAAGCCTTTGATATGTATGAAGCAGGTGAAATGGTGCGTGAATCGTACCGTTCCCCCGAGATCACCCAGCTTAACAGCATTATTGCCAGAGAGGTAAAGATGATGTTCCAGGGAAGCAAAACGCCCCAGGAATGCGCCGAAGCGATACAGCAGAGCTGGGAAAATCTTGCAGGAACAACACCGTCTGTTCAGTAAATGACTGCATGGATTACGCCTCACGTTTTTAACGCTGCGCTTACCGTTCTCGCTTCCAAATCGCACACCATAAGACGGCTTGTAATGGCTGCATTAACAGATGATGTTTCGTATATTGAACAACCTCTGTTATCTGCGGATACTCAAGCCTGCGTCGCGGCCTGCCGTGTTCTTGGCGCAGAAATTTCCGAAGAATTCTCAACAAAGGTTGAGTGCGACGGCAATGGTCTATTACGCAGCTGGATAGTTCGCGGACATAGGTCGGGAAAAGCGGTAATTACAGAACAACTTATTGATGCTGGCAATTCCGGCACCACGCTGTTTTTTGCAATTGCAGCAGCCGCCCTTCTTTCGCAACCCGTTACTTTTACCGGGGACAGGCAAATTGCAGGGCGCAGCGCCGGACCGCTGTTAGACGCACTTGCGAATCTGGGCGTAACAATCTCTTCAAAAAACGGCTGCATCCCCATTACCGTCTACGGCCCAATGAAGGATGGCAGAGTGAACCTTCCCTGCATAACCAGTCAATACCTTTCTGCGCTGCTTATTGCTGCTCCTCTGGCGCCGGAAAGCACAATCACAGAAATTGATATTCCCCTGCTTAACGAAAAACCTTATGTAGAGATGACGTTGGCTTACCAGCAATTGCAAGGGCTTTACGATAATACAGTTTGCGATTCAAGAATAATCACCAACGCTGACTATTCATACTTCCGAATTCAGGGCGGTAATGCTTATACGCCAATGAACGGTCCCGTACCGGGAGATTTTTCTTCCGCAGTTTTTCCTGCTGCTGCGGCTGTACTTTCGGGAGGAAAGACAACGCTGCTTAGCCTTGATCCCGACGATACACAGGGGGACAAAGTTTTTTTTGATTACCTGTTACAAATGGGCTGCGAAGTACAATGGGAACAAAAGGATAACGATTGGCAGGTTACCGTATTCCGCAACAGACCGTTACAAGGCGGAGTTTTCGACTTAAATGCAACGCCGGACTTACTTCCAATCATGGCAGTGTTGGGCGCTTTCGCCGTTGGGGAAACAAGACTGTGCAATGCCGCACATGCGCGGATAAAAGAAACAGACCGTATTTCCGTAATGGCAGAAGAATTGCAAAAACTGTTTGCCGGAAATACCAGGTTTTGCTGTGAGGAAAAACCAGATGGTTTAATTATACAGGGCGCCGAATCTGTTACAGACATTGCCGGTCATAGCGGTATCACAATCAACCTGGACAGCCGCGGCGATCATCGTGTTGTTATGGCTTTGGCCTGCGCTGCCCTGGGACTGCCTGCCGGAACAAAGGTTGCGATTAGCGGGGCAGAAGCGGCAGATGCTACCTATCCGGGGTTTTTAAAGTTGGTTGGAGGTGTAACCGATTATTCAAAATAAAAAGCAATTTTGGAACAGGCTCAAATATAAAACAATCTCAATTCCTTTTTCCTGTGAACCTGGCAAAAAATGTTTTTATCAAGTCAGGAAGAGTAGCACGCGGTTTGCCGTAACGGGAGCCGAAATCGTGGGCTGCATCTTTAACAGAATAGTGCAGGCCGTATTTTTTCTTTAAACTGTCCCAGTGTTTTACGATCCAAATGTAAAGATCGCTGGCTGTTCGTTCGGGAAACAAAGAACAGAGTTTTTTTTCGGTGATAATATTATTTATGGGAGCATAAACATTGCTGTACCAGGAAACAAGCGCTTCCTCGAACGATACTTCGTCTTCGCGGGTTTGATTCATAAAATACTTGTGGACTTCTATGTGTTCATAGATTACATCGTAACGGCCGGGTATGGAAAACCCAAGATCCTCGCAGCCGGTTAATTCTCCAAATCCGGTTTTTTCATAGAAAAGTTCTTTTTCGCAAAGGAGCAGTTTGTTTGTAAGTTCTTCCAGAGTCATATCGGGAGTAAGCTGTATTTCTGTTGAAAGGCTTATCAGTTCCGCATCAACCATTTCCACACCCTGGGCTCTGGCTACCGACACACGGTGATTCCCGTCCCTGACAAAGTATACTCCTCCAATTTCATAAAGCTGAATCGGGGGCAGGATAATATCACTAAGCCTTGCTTCGTCCACTCTTTCCCAGCGGCTGCGGAGGTGATCCGATTTAGGCAGAAAGTATTTATTAAAATCCTGATAACGGCCTTCGCTTCCTACAATCAGATTTATTGGCACGGTTCGCAAGCCTTTGTAACTTTCGCTTTTTGGTTTAAGGATTTTCCTGACATCATCAAGAGAAAGGAGTTTGTTCTTCCGTGAATCCAGAAAGTACATTATTTGGGTAAAGATTTCTTTTGCTCTGGCTCTGGAAAAATCTTCCGCTGCCTGGCGTTTTATTAACTCATTTTGACTCATATTCTGTATTAATCAGGTATTGACTGTAAGCATTGATCACCAAAGTACTGCCGTATTGGGTGGTCCGCAGTTCCGAAAGATCGTACAAATGAATGTGGCCATGAACAAGGTAGCGCGGTTTAAAAAAACGCATAAACGAAAGGAAGCATTTAAACCCCCTGTGGCAGGGATCTTCTTTATCATGAATTCCCCTGGGCGCTGCATGGGTAAGAAGTATATCAATCCAGCGCCCGCGGAAGATTCTGTTAAACAATAACATTGGAAAAAGTTTCCATATTTTCCGCCGCATCTGGTTTTCTGTATATTGATTGGTTCCCTTGTTGTACATCATTGATCCGCCCAGGCCAGCAATAAGCAGGTCTTTTTCCCTTCGTACCGTAAAACCTGCATAGGTTAATCCCCATGCAGTGCCTCCCGGGTATTTTCCGGCGTCCTGGAAAGAAGAATATTTTTCCAGGTGATGATTTCCGTAAACAAAAACAAGCGGACAATTGAGGCTTGAGACGATAAAATCAAGATACTCCAGCGGTAAATCTCCGGCTGAAAGTACCAAATCCACATCATGATACCGGGTTTTAACGGAAGAACTGTACACCAGCGGATCAATTTGATCGGCGATGCAGAGGATCTTCATTTTTTGGAAGTACTTTTCTTTAACAAGCTCTGAAGCTTGTCTTTGCCGAACAGTTCAATCGGACGCTGTTCCGCATATTCCAGGGCAGGCCGTGTAAACCCGGTACTGGTCATAACAACTGCCCGGCCCATGTTCTGCTGTTTGGCGTCATCCAGAATGGAGCGGATCTTGCTGTCGTCGACCATGTCCGGTGAACGGTAAATGCGGACAAGACGGGGCGGTTTGCGTGATGTGGCGCTTTCTATGGCTATCAATTCCACTCCATCCGGAATAGATTTGGTTGATTTTATTCCCAGGGAAAAGGCGGTGGCTACCAGTTTTTTACCTATCTCCTCAAATTCCTGATTTCCCGCGCTGAGGAAATCTTTTACCGCATCATCTTCCCTCATCTCCTGATACTGGGAAAGTTTGGCATCCACATCTTTAAAGCCTGTTTTATAGGTTGAAATTTTATCCCACTGTTCAATTGCTTTTTCCATTTCGTGGATTTTTTCGTAACACATAGCCAGGTAATACCGGGCAAAAAGGCTTTCCTGGGCCTTTTCTTCGGTAATCGACTTAACTGCCCGTTCCAGATCGGGAATTGCTTTTTCAATTGAATTCAGCGCCAGGAAGCAGCTTCCCCTTTCCAGCATTGCCCGCAGGCGGTATGCCGGATCGCGGGCTGCTTTTTCCAGGGTTGCTACTGCGCCGGGATAATCCTTTACGTCTTTCTGGATTTTTCCCAGATAGAAATAAGCCTGGGCGTTATCACTCTGATATTTAATTGATCGCTCCAGGGCATCTTTGGCATCTTTGGCATTTTTATTCCTGTAAAGCATTACTCCAAGCTCAAACTGAATCTTTGCATCCCGGGGCGCAAGTTCGGCGGCCTTTCTTAAATAATTCTGAGCCATATCACTGCGGTTTCGTTCATTAAAGAGTTTCCCTGCCAAATAGTAATATTCCGGTTTTTCGGGATGCTTTTTGATCAGGAGCACATATTCCTTCAGGGCTTCTTCGGCCTGTTTGTGTTTTACAAAAAGCTGGGCCAGTTCTCTGCGGAATTCCTCTTCGGGAATAAAATCCCCCATAGCGCCGGTCTGGCTTAAGGTTTTAAATTCAACAAAAGCCTGTTCTTCCTTTTTTTCCATTAAAAAGGCTTTGCCCAAAAAGTAATGCACATCTGCGTTCCTGGGCTCTTTTTCCAGAATGGCCTTTGCCGCTTTTATAACCGCCTGTGTTTTCCCCCTTTGCAAAAACCCGGCAAGCTGATCGGCCCGTTTGGGTACGCTTGAAGCCCGGACAATAAAGAAAACAAAAAACACTATACCTACAACGAGAAAAATAATAATTATCGTAAAAACCATAGTTGTTCCGTTTTATGATTTATCTGCGAACAGTATATAACGGTTGAATGATTTTTTCTATCCCTGTATTCTGTACTTAATGGGCGTTGGAGAAAATAAAAAACCCAATTGTCTGAAATGCGTCCACTTTAAGATTACCTGGGATCCTGCATATCCCCGTGCCTGCGAAATGTTCGGTTTTAAGGGCCTGAACCTTCCTTCTGCGGAGGTGTTCAATGCAACAGGTCAGAGCTGTCCGGCGTTTTCGCTGAAAGAAGGATTAAAGTAATAATTTTAAAGAAAGAAAATATCAGCGTCTGGGAAACAGCAGCTGCTTCGCAGACAACGTCTGCAAAGCAGGCGGTAAAGGAAGGTGCATCATGATCAATCGTAATCCGCAGCTTACAGCCCTTAAAGCCGGTTATCTTTTTCCAGAAATCGCCCGGAGGAGGCGCGAGTTTGCCGCTGCCCACCCCGAAGATCCTTCCAGGCCGGAAACCTGTATTATCAGTCTTGGCGTGGGCAATACTACCGAACCGATACTGCCCTGTACTGCTGCCGGCCTTGTCGAGGGTGCGCAAAAACTCGGCACGGCGGAAGGCTATTCGGGTTATCAGGATGAAGGGCTTCCCGAACTGCGGGAAAAAATCATCGAAGTATTTTATAAAAAGGATACTATCAAAGCGTTTACTATAGAAGAAATATTTATTTCGGACGGAGCAAAGTGCGACATAGGCCGGCTGCAGCTTCTTTTTGGCCGGGAAACAAGGGTGGCCGTTCAGGATCCGTCTTACCCCGTATATGTGGACGGATCGGTGCTTTCCGGTGCGGCAAAGGGCTGGACGGGGACGGGCTATGAGGGGATTGTGTATCTTCCCTGTACGCAGGAAAACGATTTCTTTCCCGATCTTTCACTGCTGCCGGAAAACTCGGTACTTTACTTTTGCTCTCCCAATAACCCTACAGGGGCGGTTGCTACACGGGAACAATTAACCGGACTGGTCGAAGCCGCCCGGAACAAGGGCTGTTTAATTGTGTTCGATGCGGCGTATTCCGAATATATCCGCGATCCGGATTTGCCCAAAACGATCTTTGAAATACCCGGTGCAAAGGAATGTGCAATAGAAGTGAATTCATTTTCCAAGCCTGCGGGGTTTACCGGAGTACGGCTTGGCTGGACTGCCGTTCCCAAAGAACTTCGTTATGAGACAGGCGAAAGTATCAACGCAGACTGGGCCCGCATTGCAGGGACAATTTTTAACGGCGCTTCCAATATCGCCCAGGCAGGCGGGCTTGCGGCATTAAGTACGGAAGGCCAAAAAGAAATCCGGCAGCTTAGCGATTTTTATCTGCAAAATGCCGCATTGATCCGTAGCGCTTTGCAAAAGCTCGGCATTGCCTGCATTGGCGGGGATAATTCACCGTATATCTGGGCATGTTTTCCCGGCAGGGACAGTTGGGAAGTTTTTGCAGAAATCCTGGAAAAGTGCCGTGTGGTTACCACACCCGGTGCGGGCTTTGGACCTTCGGGGCAATCGTATATCCGCTTTTCCGCCTTTGGTCACCGGGCCGATGTTGAGGAAGCATGCCGGCGGCTGGAAAAACTTGGGAAACTGTCCTGAGAAAAAAGATGATATAAAGCATTGACATACAAGTCTAAATATGGTACTAAATAAAAACAGGGGAATTTTATGATAAATCTGGTAGAAGATATTAGGCCAATATCTTATGTAAAATCACATACCGCCGAGGTAATGAAACTGGTTAGAGAAAAGAATAACCCTATGGTTATAACCCAAAATGGAGAGGCAAAAGCCGTTTTGATGGACGTAAAACAGTACCAGAACATTATTAATGCTGTAAATTTAATGAAAATTCTGTCAATTGGTGAAAAAGACCTGAAAAACGGAAAATGTTATACCCATGATGAATTAAAAAGTAAAATAAAGACAATATTGGACTAAATTTGAAACATGAAATAATTTGGTCAAAAGATGCCGGGGATGAACTGGCTGAAATTATTTCGTACATAAAATATAACACCGGAAAAATAACCGCAGAAAAAATATATGCAAAAATAATTAAAGAAGTAGACAAAATATCAGAAAATCCTGAGGGAAGAAGAATAGCTCCCATACTAAGAGAATTTGGAATAAATTATATTCATCAAATTAACATAAGTCCGTGGATAGTATTTTATAAGACGGAAAATAAAAAAATGGAAATAATATCAATAATAGACGGAAGAAGAAATTTAGAGGAAATATTATATAAAAAAATAATTGATAGTAAGAAATTATGAATAGTAAAATTACTTGAATAAATGATCAAAAATGTTCATTTTTTCAGGTACTTATAAGCTATACTCATTGTAAAATATAACCATTAGGAAGGAAAAATGAAAACTAAACGCTTTTTGACAGTTTCCATGCTGATTTTACTGGTGTTATCCGCATGTAAAGACGAAGGGCCGACAAAACTTTTGTTTCAGGGGCACGCAAGCTTTAGAATTACCTCAAAAAACGGAACGGTAATTTATATTGATCCGGCTTACGGAGAAGGTTACGACGTGCCAGCGGATATAATTTTGGTATCTCATGGACATTTCGACCATTACAAAATTGATTTGGTTACGCAGAAAAAAGATTGCACTATCATTACAAATGAGGAAGCGCAAAAAGGGAACAAGTACAATACTTTTAAAATCAAGGGTGTAAAGATTGAATCAGTCGAGGCATACAACGGAAGCCACCACCGCAGTATAGGCGTTGGTTATATCATTACCGTTGATGGTATTAAAGTGTACCATACAGGTGATTCATCCAAAACGGATCAAATGGAAACGTTTCCCGGAGAAAACATTGATTATGCGTTAATATACACTGCCGGAGTTCCCGAGAGGGCTGCGGAATGGGCACAAATCATTGGCGCAAAGAATAGTATACCCATGCATACAAGTTCGCCGGGGATATTGTTTGAAAGAAGTTTTGCCGAGCGTTTTTCGGTTCCGGGACGGTTAATTATGGAACCCAATGAGGAAATTGAATTAACCGGTACTAAAAAATAGAAAGTAAGTATTAACTGAGGTTGTACATACCGGCTGACAGGCGATAATAAAAAAATTTCTTGCTTTTCTCTGCAAAAAATATTATTTTATATATATATGGCTGCTGAAGAAATTGTTACCTGGCAAAAATCCTATTCGGTAAATATTCCTCTTATTGATTCCCAGCACATGGAATTGATTAATTTGACCAACAGGCTGTACAGAAGCTGCCTGAAAGACAGGAATAGTTCCAAAGATGTTTTTATGCAGGTGCTCCACGGAGCAGTCGGTTATGTAGGATACCATTTTTCCACCGAAGAAAAAATAATGGAAAGGGTAAACTATCCTGCTTTTGGTGCTCATAAAAAAGAACACAGTGATTTTGTCAGGGAAGTGCTGAATACGGTCAATGATCTTTCCAACAATGTTTATACTAACCCGTTGAATTTTGTAAAATATCTTAAAGATTGGATATTAACCCATATTGCGGTTTCGGATACCGCACTTGGCAAGTATCTGGTTAATTTAAAAAAAGGCGGTTCGCTTAGTAATATTACCCTTAGGGTTAAGTCGGTTGACGGCCGCTATGTATTTGGGTAATAAAAATGATACATTTTTACTATGTACAATAAGCTGACCGATGAACTTGCCGTCTGTGGTCTGAATGCGATTCGCGCTTTAAGCGATGTTCATCCGGAAAAAATTAACCGGCTTTTTATGCGGGAAGAAAGACTCCCTCTTTTTACCGGACTGTGCAGACAATTGGCAGCACGGAAACGGCCTTATAAGATCTGTGAAAACGAAGAACTGGAAAAGATCTGCAAGACTCCCCATCATCAGGGGATTGTAGCAATGATCTACGAACCTGCTGTTGAGACTGCTGTACCCGAAGACATTGACAAGTGGGCGGCTGACAGAAAAACCGGGCTTTTGCTTTGCAATATCGGAAACGATCATAACCTGGGAGCCATTGTCCGCTCAGCCGCTTTTTTTGACGCTTCGCCTGTTATTCTTACCGAACAAAGTACCGAAGAAGGAGACCCCAGGGCAAAAAGCCTTACTACAGCCGCCTATCGTGCCGCTGAAGGAGGAATGGAATATGTCGAATTCCGTTCTGTCCGCCGTCCGGAAGTTTTTTTAAAAAGCGCATCAAAAAAAATCCTGACCATCGGCACCGATCCGAGGGCCAGGGTCAGAATTCGGGATATTCCCCAAATCATTAAGGGAGAAAACTCCCGGCTGCAGGGAATAGTCCTGGTAATCGGAAATGAAGAAACCGGTCTGTCCGCAGAAATAAAGGAACAATGTTCCGTATTGGCCAGGGTTCCCGGAACAGGCGTTATTGAAAGCCTTAACGTTGCCCAGGCAACGACACTTTTTTTGCAGGAACTCTATGAACGCTGATGAGATTGTTGATCTTGTAAGGCGGCGTATAGAGAGCCGTTACCGCCGGCTTCTTTTTGTTCACGAGGAACTGGAAAGGCTGAATGCTTTGGCAAAACTTGAACCTGCGGCAAGAAAGACCGATGCGGCCGGAAAAACACCGGATTTATCAAACAGAAGTTTTGAGGATTTTGTTTTTTCGCGGATTAACTTTTCCATATATAAGAAAATTGATACAGAAGAGTTTGTTCTGCTTTTTTGTGAAGGTCTGTGTGATTATGAAGATGCATTTTACATGAAGTTTTTTTCTATGAGCCGTAAAGAAGTACAGGAAATTATTAATGCATCGTATGTCAAAGCCGGTCCTGTGTACCTGTGTAAAAAATCCGGACATCTTCTGCTGTCGATAATGCGGACGCTGCATACTTCATTGGATTTTGCTCCGCTGCTTGGCAGCGATGATATTGCCGGCGAAGATCACATCAAGGCAGTTGCAGGTGTCCTGAACGGACTTGTGATACGTCATGATGACGGCATGGAAACAAGGCTTTTTGTTCCGCAAACTGCGGATCTTAACATTCAGGATAATGCTTTGCTGTGCGGAACCTTTCATCCTATGGGTAAAGCATGCACGATTACGTTAATACCATAAGTGTCTTGCAGGCAGTACCAATACCGGTTAATATTACTTATGCGATTCCTTCGTATGGCGGCGGTTTTTGTTCTTTGTGTTTACTGTATATCATGCAACGAAGGAAATTCTGCAGGAATCCAGAACAGCAGCATTCAATCCGCGTCAGGGATTAAAAAGCCGGGCGGAGAAGGAAAACTGACCATAGGGTTTTCCATTGCCACTGCCACATTTATTATAGAACGCTGGAACAAGGATCTTAAAGTGTTTACCGGGGCGGCTCAGCAGTTGGGTGCGGATGTAATTGTCCAGCTTTCCGCCGGAGGTATTCAGGAACAAATTGCACAGATAAATTACATGGTGAACCAGAACATTGATGTTCTGGTTGTGATCGCTCACGATACGGAGCTTATTGCCGATGCAATTCTGGGAGTAAAATATTCCGGTATTCCGGTTATCGCTTATGACAGGTTGATTCAGAGAGCTCCTTTGGATGCGTATATTTCCTTTGATTCAAAAGAAGTTGGCCGGCAGTTTGGAAGGGCTTTAAGCCGTGCCGTGCCGCGCGGACGTTATTTGGTGGTAAACGGTTCGGTTCACGATGTAAACAGTTTTGACATCAGCGCCGGGTTTCACGAGATTATCGATCCTTTTGTTAAAAAGGGCGAAGTTACAATTGTTCGTGAAATTTGGCTGGAAGAATGGAGTTCCGATGAAGCGCTGGAAAAAATAAGCGCTATTTTTGAAGAGACGACCGGTATTGATGCTATTGCCTGCGGCAACGATGCCATTGCCGGAGCGGCAATTCAGCTGCTTTCCGAGCGCCGGCTGGCAGGCAATGTTGCTGTAGTGGGCCAGGATGCGGATCTAAGCGCCTGCCAGCGTATTGTGGAAGGAACCCAATTAATGACCGTCTATAAACCCATAGGAAAAATCGGGGTAAGGGCGGCTGCCCTGGCAGTTGCCATAGCTCAGAACGCCAGGGATAACCAAACGGAAATTCCCTTTACCAATGTCATGGCGGACAATAACAGTGAGGAAAAAATACCGGCATACCTGGAAAAATCCATTTCTATTTTCAGGAATAATATTGACGAAGTAATCAGGGACGGTTTTCATTCCAGAGAAGATGTGTATCGGAATATAAACACTATGGATTAAATAAGGAATATTTTGACCTCAAATTATTCCTTGCCAAGTGCTTTTTCCATTTAATTCTGCTTCATTAGGTAAAATTCCCTCTTTATTATCAAAAAAAAACACTTTACAAATAGTTATTTTTGGGTAATTATGGTGTAATTACAATTATCTTTGGAGGATAAAGTATGAAGAAATTATTTCTCGTGTTACTGTGTCTTGCTGTAGCAGGCCTCAGTTTTGGTCAAACCATGATTGGTCTTGCCATGCCCGAAACCCACGTTCTGCGCTGGACAAAAGACGGTGCTTCCCTTAAAGCGAATGCTGAAAAGCTTAAATACAAAGCGGAAGTCCAGTATGCCGATGGGAATCAGAATACGCAGAACCAGCAGATTCAGAGCTTCCTGACCCAGGGCGCAAAAGCCTTGGTTATCGGCTGTATTAACAACGGTGTTGCTTCTGTAGTCAGGGAAGCGGCTCGTGATGGTGTTGTGGTTATCGCTTATGACCGGATTATTCCGAATTCCGCAGATTACGATTACTACATTACCTTTAACAATTTTAAAGTTGGTCAGCTTCAGGCACAGGGAATTGTAGAAGCGCTTAACCTTACAAAGGTAACTGCCGCTGCCCCCAAATACATCACCCTTTTTGCCGGTTCCCCCACCGATGGCAATGCGTTCTTCTTCTTTGACGGCGCCATGAGCGTTCTTAATCCTCATATCGACAGAGGCGCACTCATCGTTGTCGGCCCCGCTCCCAGGTACTCCACAGACACCGCCAACTTCCAGAGGATCGCCACAGAAGGCTGGCAGGCTCCTGTTGCCAAACGGAGAATGGAAGACCTTCTGAACAACGCTGCCCGGAACGTAACCCTGGACGCAGTATTGGCCCCCAATGACACCCTGGCCCGTGCAATCATCGAAGCCTGCAAAGCCGATGCAAAATACCGCGGCAAGCTTCCTGCCGTTAGCGGACAGGATGCTGAATTCGAATCCATGATGATGATTAAAAGCGGTGAGCAGTACATGACCGTCTTTAAAGACACCGCCAAGCTTGCCGAAGCGGCAATCACCCTGGCAGATCAGATTCTTAAGAAACAGCAGATCAATATTAAGGGCGCAGTTCTTGCCAGGAACGTTGGTCTTGCAAATATCGGTAATACCGGTCTTAAGACTGTTAATGCCTACTTGCTGGATCCCATCCTGATAACCAAGAAAAACCTTGATGTTCCCGTAAAGGCCGGTTTCTATAATGATCGTGCCGATAAGGGCGCTCCGATTACTGCCAAGTAATCAGACTTGACAAAGATGGGTTGAAGGCTTTTGGCCTTCGCCCATCTTCTTTTTTTCTTTAAAAATCTTTATAATCAGGTTCATTGGAGGGCATTGTACGCATGAGTGAATATATACTAGAAATTCAAAATTTGACCAAGAATTTTCCCGGTGTAAAAGCGCTGGACAATGTCTCTGTAAAGATAAAAAAAGGGGAAATTCATGCTATCTGCGGGGAAAACGGCGCAGGGAAGTCTACCCTGATGAGCGTAATCTCCGGTGTGTATCCCAAAGGGGATTACCAGGGAAAGGTAGTTTATAAAGGTAAAGAAACCAATTATCACAGCGTTAAGGATAGCGAAAAAGAAGGGCTTGCCATTATCCACCAGGAACTGGCTTTAAGCCCGTATCTGTCTATTTATGAAAATATTTTCCTTGGTCATATGCAGACAAAGTTCGGCGTTATCAACTGGAATTACTATATAAAAGAATCAAAAACCTACCTTGATCAGGTAGGTCTTTATGAGCCTCCCGAAACTATGGTAAGTAAATTAGGGGTAGGGAAGCAGCAGTTGGTGGAAATAGCCAGGGCGCTTTCCAAAAAAGTAGACCTTTTAATTCTGGATGAGCCGACTTCTTCTTTGAATGATGACGAGAGTGAAAAACTCCTTAATTTAATTCTGGATTTTAAAAAACAGGGAATTACCTGTGTAATGATATCCCATAAACTTAACGAACTCTTAAAAGTTGCGGATACCGTAACAATTCTGCGGGACGGTAAATCCATAGCAAGCTACGATGTTAAAAAAGATGATCTTACCGAAGAAAAGATCATCCGGGACATGGTAGGCAGGGATTTAACCCACCGCTTTCCGGAGCGCAAGAGCAAGCCGGGCGATACGATCATGGAAGTTAAAAACTGGACTGTATACCATCCTGATTATCACAGCATTAAGGTGGTGGAAAACGTTTCGTTTTATTTAAAGAAAGGGGAGATTCTGGCATTTTGCGGGCCTATGGGGGCCGGCCGTACAGAACTGATGATGAGTATTTTCGGTAGGTCTTATGGATACAAGAGCGAAGGAGAACTCTACGTAAACGGAGAAGCTGTATTCCTTGGTTCAAGCCGGATGGCTATGGATAAAGGGCTTGGCTATATTTCCGAAGACCGTAAAGGCCTTGGGTTAATCCTTATGCAGGATATCAAAACCAACATATCCAATTCTTCTTTAAAGCAACTATCCAAAATGGGAGTGGTAAACGTCGCCAGAGAAATCTTTGTAGCAGAAAAATTCCGCAAGGATTTGAATATCAGAACCCCGTCGATTAATCAGATAGCCAGGAATCTTTCCGGCGGCAATCAGCAAAAAGTGGTAGTAAGCCGTTCTTTGGCTGCCGGCCCGGAGATTTTTATCGTTGATGAGCCTACAAGGGGTATTGATGTAGGCGCCAAGACGGAAATCTACAATATTCTGAACGACTTATCGGCGGCAGGCAAAAGTATCATTATGGTAAGTTCCGAACTTCCCGAAGCGCTGGGAATGGCGGACAGGATCTATGTGATGAACGAAGGAAAAATCAAGGGTATGCTGATGCACGAAGAAGCTACCCAGGAAAAGATCATGCATATGGCATTGGTCGGTTAAATATCTATTTCTATTTTATAAGGAGAACATAATGGGCGACAAAGTTGTACATACGTTGAATTCACGGGCATTAATAAAGAGCAATTTGCGTAATTATTCCATGTTTATCATGGTGATATTGATAATGCTTATTTTTGGCCCGCTGTCCAACTGGACGAATTTCAGCGGACGGAATATAACCAATATTTTTTTCCAGTTCAGTTATGTATTGATCCTTGCAACGGGGATGGTTCAGTGTATCATAATCCTGGGAATTGACCTTTCGGTTGGTTCGGTTTGCGCCTTTATCGGGGCGATAAGCGCGTATGTCTATAATACCGGTGTGGGTTTATTTGTTACGCTTTTGGTTTCTTTGATAATAGGTTTTGCCATCGGCGCTTTCCAGGGGTGGTTTATCGCCTATCCGAAAGTTCCGGCTTTTATTGTAACCCTGGCCGGAATGATGCTTTTCCGGGGACTTACGTACATTGTAACCCGGGTAAACCCCGTAAACTTTAAGGATTATGTTTATTCCTATCTTTCTACCGGGACAATAGACGGTGACATCCTTAAACTGGAAGAACGGATGTTTTTTGATCACTTTCCAACACCGTTTATTTTTGCCGCAATTGTACTGATCTTCTTCTGGATATCGGAATTTATCAATCGCAGAAAAAAAATAGAAAACAGTTTTGAAGTTGCCCCACAAGCGTTGTTTTTTGCAAAATTAGTTATTGTAAGCGCTTTTGTGGTTGTTATTGCCGAACGTTTTGCCGCATACCGGGGATTCCCCATTGTTGTAATTGTTCTGGGCATTACCGTGGGTATTTTTCACTATGTATTAAAAAATACTGTTTTTGGCAGATATATCTATGCTGTCGGCGGTAACGCCCGGTCGGCAAAGCTGTCCGGTATTAATACTGAATTTGTTACGTTTATCGTATTCTGCTTTATGGGTACATGCACCGGGCTGGCGGCGGTTATTTCCACCGGGTATATGAACAGCGCCCTTCCGCAGGCCGGAAATTTGTTTGAACTGGATGCCATAGCTGCCTGTTACATCGGCGGTGTTTCTGCCTCCGGCGGTATTGGTTCGGTAGTGGGCGTTGTAATCGGCGGTCTTGTAATGGCGTCCATTAATAACGGCATGTCCCTGATGAATCTGGGAACACATTACCAGTATGTAGTTAAGGCCGTAATCCTCCTTCTGGCGGTTTTCTACGATGTTCAGTCCCGCCGAAAAGCCGGATTGGGTTGATTTTAAATGGCGCTGTTTTGGTTACGGAAAAACCTGTGCAGGGAGTAACCAAAACAGATTTTTTTGGTTATATTAAAGGTATGCGAAAGCTTTGGTCGGTGATGTTGTTTGCGGCGTTGGTTTCTGCCTGCGCCCAGACTCCGCCCGAAAATAATCTCCCGATCCAGAATCAAAGCGGAACATCGTCCCGTCCTTCCAGAAGAAATTATCTTTTCTATATTGATGCTTCCGTGCAGACCGTTGGTTTTAATGTAATGGTAAACGGCGCCGAAATACTGATTATCGACGGAGGGGAGGGCAATTATAGTTCCAGAATTGATATCAATGACTGGATGGTTTCGGGAAATAACAAGATTGATATTACTATTTTTTGGCCGGACAGCATTAAATTTACCCCCGGAATAACAGCCGCTTCGTTTAAAATTATTTCCAATGATAAACTAATCAAGGAGTTTAAATGGTCTGTTGCCAGAGCTTCTGAAGCGCCGAATACCTATCCCTATACTTTTACAGAAGTCTTTAAGGCTGATGGTTTTCCCAGGGTCAATCTGGAAAAGGCAGAGCGGATTATTTCTTCTGCCGGTGTTCTTCCCCGTGACGATCAGGAGGAAATTGCCGCCATTGCCAAACAGCTGCGTACTGCCTTTATCGAAAAGGATATTGATACTATTGATGCCCTTTTTAGTTTTAAATATTCCGATCTGGCAACTGCCCGTTTTACCACTGCGGCGGCAATTAAAGCTGAAATAGAGGCGAAGTATCGTGAACTTATGGCTAAATCGGGTTATACTGTGTACTTTAACGGACGAAACAGTTTTTTTTCTGCCGCTGAAGACAGAGCGGTCCGATTGGGACAGGGACGCATAGGGTTCCCCGAACCGGCGTTAATAGTTACCTATAGGGAAGGCAGAACTACAGAACGCTGGACTATGGATTTGTACTTTGCAAAGATCGACGGCAAGTGGGTGATCATCCGCTAATGTTATTGTAATTATTAAGTATATTGTGAATATTGAGGCAAAATGACTGTTCTTCAGGCAATTTTTCTGGGATTTATCCAGGGTTTAACGGAATTTCTTCCAATCAGCAGCTCAGGCCATCTTTTATTGGTCCAGAAAATTTTAGGCATATCGGTTCCTACACTTTTTTTTGACGTAGTACTGCATTGCGGTACTCTGCTGGCAGTACTTGTTGCCCTGCGTACAGATGTCTGGAATTTAATCCGCCGTCCCTTCCAGCGTATTACCGCCCTTCTTGTTCTGGCAACAGCGGTAACAGCCGGAATTGCGTTTGCCTTTAAAGACCGTATTGAAGAAGCTTTTAAATCCGGAGAATGGCTGGGGCAGGCATTTTTAATTACTGCTTTGGCACTCTTTATTTCCGATTACCTTTCCCGGCGGCACGGCAAGCAGCGGAACGAAGCGGAAATTGATGCGATTGATGCGGTGTTTATAGGGTTACTTCAGGGAATTGCCATTGCTCCCGGTATCTCGCGTTCCGGCCTTACCCTTTCCGGAGCGCTGTCCCGCCGGCTGAAACGGGATTTGGCCGCTCGTTTTTCCTTTCTCCTTGCCATTCCTGCTATTTTGGGCGCTCTTATGCTTCAAATACGGGAATTGTATAAGTACCATCATTTCCAGAGTGTAAATCCCGAAGCAACTATAGGATTTTTGGCCGGCGTTAGCCCTGCAGCTCTTGCTGCGGGAACTCTTACCGCAGCGATTGTTGGATTTATCGCTGTAACCTTTATGTTAAATATTATCCGCAAACATTCGCTTATAGGATTTGGAATATATACTGCGCTTTTGGGACTTTTTATTTTGCTGGATCAGACGGTTTTTCATGCAGTGTTTTAATAACCCGGGTATGCTGCAAAGCCTGATATGAGAAAGCATTTTGTTTTACTCTGTATAATAGCTGTTTCGGTTAGCTGCTTTGCAGAAAGTGAGTATTCACTTGATCTTACAAAAGACATTGTAATTGGTTCTGCTTCTTTGGGATTGACGGCGGTTTCTTTTTTTGTTGACCGTTCTGCCGGCATTGCTTCCTGCAGTGATATTCCTCTTGCGAAAGATAATGTAAACGCATTTGATCGAAATTTGATGTTTGAATACAATAAATCACTGGATATCGTCAGCGATGTTGTTTTATATGGGTTAATGGCGATGCCCCTTTTGTCGCTGATAGAAAATATCAGGGACGGCAATGTCTGGGCAACGTATGGCGTTATGTATGCCGAATCCGCTCTCCTTGTATTCGGAACCTGCGAAATCCTGAAGAATTCGATAGCACGATACCGGCCTTATTGTTATTTTGGGGATGTTCCTTCGGGAATGTCGGCTGATTATTATAAAAGTTTCCCTTCGCGGCATACGGCTTTTGCATTTATGTCGGCTGGTTTTTTTACTTCTACCTTTTTTACCGAATACCCTGATTCTCCCTGGAAGATACCGCTCGGTGTTGTTTCGTATTTTTTGGCTGCCGGAGTAGGAATAAGCCGTATTTTTTCGGGTAATCATTTTACAAGCGATGTCCTGGCCGGTGCGGCCATTGGTTCGGTTTTTGGTTACCTTATTCCCTGGCTGCATTTGCGGAAAAAAACAGATGCCGTTACATTTGTACCGCTTTCCAACGGTTTTATGCTTGTATGCAAGCTTTAAGATTTACCAGATTGGAATTCGAGCTATTGATCGCCCATTTGTGAAAGGAGAATTGGTTTGGGAGAATCGTTTTCTCCTTCCACCCTGGATAGTTCTTCCAGCAGTTCCTTACCCTTCCTGGAAAGTTTTTCCGGTATTTGAACCATAAGTTTAATCCAGAACGATCCCCGTTTGTTTCCCGAAGGAACACCTTCGTCGCGTATACGGAGGAGTTTGCCGTTGGGTGTGCCTGCAGGAATTTTTACCTTTAGTTTTTTTCCGTCAAGAGTGCCTACGTGGATCTCCGCTCCCAGTGATGCCTGGGTAATGGAAATGGGTACGGCGCAGTACAGATCCAGATCCTGCCGTTCAAAATACTCGTGCGGTTTGATCCGTATAAAGACATAGAGATCGCCTGAAGGACCGCCGCCCGGACCTGCATCGCCCTGACGGGGAATTACAACACGTTTTCCGTTTTCCACTCCGGCTGGAATTGTAACCATTATTTTCTGGCGTTTCCGCTGTGTTCCGCCGCCGCCGCAGTCCCGGCAGGGCTGTTCTATGATATAGCCTTCGCCGTGGCAGTTGTGGCAGGTAGAGGCCACGGAAAAAAAACCCTGACTGTGCCGTACCTGACCCGAACCCTGACAGGAAGGACAAACCTTTTTACCCGATCCGTCTGCGGCTCCGGTTCCCTTACAGGTTGGACAGGCATCATTTCTGGTATATTGAATTTCCACCTTTGTACCGAACACAGCATCTTTAAAGGGTATCTCAATATCGTAACGGAGGTTTGCTCCCTGACGGACACCGCCAGAAGAACGGCGGCGTCCGGCTCCGCCGAAGAATGTATCGAAGATTCCGGAAAAATCACCGAAAATATCTTCAAAACCGCGGAAGGTCTGGGAAAAATCTCCCTGTCCGGCCATGCCGTCGACACCTGCAAAACCAAATTGATCGTAGGCGGCTTTTTTCTGGTCGTCTCCCAGGATTTCGTAGGCTTCTGTGGCTTCTTTAAATTTCTCTTCCGCTTCCCTGTTTCCCGGATTTTTATCGGGGTGATACTGAATGGCAAGTTTGCGATACGCCTTCTTTATATCATCCTTGGAGGCATTTTTTGGTACACTCAGTACTTCGTAGTAATCGCGTTTTGCCATATTTTCCTATTTGTCGTCAACTACTTCGTAATCGGCGTCTTCGGCGCTCTTTGTCTCAGGCCCTCCGCCCGTAAAACCGGCGCCGTTGCCCATGTCAGAGCCTCCCGGACCTCCGGGTCCTGAACCCGGATCGGCTGTGCCCTGGGCAGATTGCTGTTTGTAAACTTCTTCGGCAATCTTGTAAGAAGCCTGCTTAAGGGTTTCGGTTTTGTTTTTGATGGCTTCGGTATCTCCGCTTTCCAGTGCTCTTTTCAGCTCCGCAACGGCCTCTTCCGTTTTGGCCTTGTCTTCGGCGCTTACCTTGTCTCCCAGGTCTTTGATATTTTTTTCCGTACTGTAGATCATTGAATCCGCTTCGTTCCTGACTTCCGCCTTTTCGCGTTCCTTCTTGTCTTCTTCCGCGTGGAGTTCCGCTTCTTTAACCATACGGTCGATGTCGGTATCGGAAAGCCCCGAAGAACTTTCGATACGGATTTTCTGTTCTTTACCGGTACCAAGATCTTTTGCACTGACATGGACAATGCCGTTTGCATCTATGTCAAAAGTTACTTCGATTTGCGGAATGCCCCGGGGAGCCGGAGGAATGCCTACCAGATCAAAACGGCCAAGAACACGGTTCTGGTTTGCCATTTCCCGTTCACCCTGAAGCACCTGAATGGAAACAGCTGTCTGTCCGTCGGCAGCGGTAGAAAAGATTTGACTTTTTCTTGTCGGGATCGTTGTGTTCCTTGGAATCAGCCGGGTCATTACGCCGCCCAGAGTTTCTATTCCCAGAGAAAGGGGAGTTACGTCAAGGAGGAGTACGTCCTTTACATCTCCTGACAGAATACTTCCCTGAATCGCCGCGCCTACGGCAACCGCTTCGTCGGGGTTAACGCCCCTATTGGGTTCTTTCTTGAACAAATCTTTTACAATTTGCTGAACTGCGGGGATTCTTGTAGAACCGCCGACCAGAATTATTTCGTGAATGTCTTCGGGTTTAAGGCCTGCATCCGCCAGGGCTTTTTTGCAGGGCTCCTTTGATCGTTCCAGAAGGTCTGCAACCATTTGTTCAAATTTGGAACGGGAAATGCTTTTCTGAAGATGCTTGGGCCCGCTTTGATCGGCGGTAATAAAGGGAAGGTTGATCTCGGTGGTTTGCATTGCGGAAAGCTCAATTTTGGCTTTTTCCGCCGCTTCCCGCAGACGCTGCAGAGCCATACGATCCTGGGCAAGGTCTATTCCCGTGTCGTTTTTAAATTCGGTAATAAGCCATTCCTGAATGCGCCGGTCAAAATCATCGCCGCCCAGATGAGTATCGCCGTTGGTGGCCTTTACTTCAAATACACCTTCGCCCAATTCAAGGATCGAGATGTCAAAAGTACCGCCGCCCAAATCGTAGACGGCGATCATCCGGTCGTGCTTCATTTCCTTGTTAAAACCAAATGCCAGCGATGCCGCTGTGGGTTCGTTGATAATCCGCTTTACGTCCAGTCCTGCGATCTTTCCCGCATCCTTGGTGGCCTGCCGCTGTGCGTCATTAAAATAAGCCGGTACGGTAATAACAGCTTCGGTTACACTTTCGCCAAGATAATCTTCTGCGGTTTTTTTCATTTTTTGCAGCACAAAGGCGGATATTTCCTGAGGTGAATATTTTTTTCCGTCAATGTCCACGCGCACATCATCACCCTGTTCGGCAACCTTGTAGGGAACCAACTTCATTTCGTTGCTCACTTCGGAAAAACGGCGGCCCATAAAACGTTTAATCGAGTAGATCGTATTTTCCGGATTGGTGATCATCTGGTTTTTGGCAGGAGCGCCGATAACCCGCTCGCCCTTGCTGGTAAATCCCACAATAGACGGAGTAGTCCGGCCGCCTTCTGAATTTTGAATAACTACGGGTTCGCCCCCTTCCAGGACTGCTACGCATGAATTGGTT
>WRIX01000023.1 GCA_009782495.1 Treponema sp. | reverse complement strand
GTATGACTTCAACCATTAATGTCATGGCTTAAGTATAGCGTATTCATTAATTGGGGTCAAGTTTACGGCCTCGACGTGGGAGCCTCATTTATCCCCAAGTTTCCAATTCGCTCCGTAAGGGAAAACTGTACCATTGCGCGGAATTGCGCCGATGTCCGGTGTTTTGCCTGTGGGTCGGTATTGATCGTCTACCGTGCCGCGTGCGTTGCCGGATGATTGTACACGGCCTTCCTGTCTTATAGGCGCAGGTATTGTTCCGTTTACAAAATTTCCTTCATATTTGACTTGTCTGCCGTTTTCATGTCCGTAATACCCGATATCACGGTTTTTAATCTCTACAAATAAATTGTCGGTAAAAGAAGAAGTGCTTGCATCGGCATTATCAATAGGGTAACCATACATACTAATACCGTTATCAGCGCCACTTACAGTATTATTGTAAAACCTTACCCCTTTACTCCACAAATTCATAGTTAAACCTTTCGTACCGCCAACCACAATATTATGATGAACACTGTAATTTGCGGTATAATTATCCGTATAAAGACCATATCGAAGTTTTTCAAAAGTACCATTATTATTCTTATTTCCGCATACAACAAAATTGTTATATATTTCTGTTCCTCCGCCGTCAGAACCCCATGCGTAAAAAGCTCCGCCGTCACTGTTTAAGGTAGAATGATTTTCAAAATAATTGTTACGGATTATACAGCGTTCATAATCGACGTGGTAATTTTCCGCTTTCAAGGCGCCCATTTCTGTAAAACGAATATGTGAATGTGCCGAATTTATGATTGTATTATGCGAAATTTCCAGTCCTTTGGATTGCCTTACATTTATTCCATAATAAGAAAAACCTATATAACTGGTGTCATGGACGATATTATTGGTAAAGATATTATTTTCACCTTCCAGAACAATTCCGTTTCCCGCTGTTGGACCAAATTCACAACTTTCTATACGGTTATTCGATCCTGATACAATCATTTTGTTTGTTCTTGCCCACGCTAGAAAACCATTAATACCATTGTGATAAAAATGCTCGGCATAATGTATACGGCAATTTTCCAGCGTGTTGTTTCTGGTATTCTTCATAAATATACCGCCGCCGTATACAGTAATATTTTTAATATTCACAAAAGAAGTATTTTCTGCATGAATTGCTATGTCAATTTTACCTCTCAGGGTAAGTGTACGCATATCAGGCCTTCCGTTCCACGGCGGATAAAAATACAGAAGATTAGTCTCTGGATCAAGATAATATTCACCCGGTGCGTCAAGCAGTGATAACGCTCCTGTAATATAAAAAGGGTTCCCTGGATTAGGAGTGTACGGGTCACCGCCGGTAAATGGATCTGGATTTGTTATTTCGCTCGCCAGATTTATTGTTCTGCCGTTAACTGATTGAACCAATGAAGAAGCTGTTTCCCATGAACAGCCGTTTTGTCCCGGGCAAATAACTACTCGTGCGCCGGTAATGGCGGAAGGTATATTTTTACTTGCTGTTACTGTGTTTTTATTTGTACCTCTCCCGGCAATATCGCGTTTATAATCATGTATCATAGACATAGAAGTGCCCATATTTGGGTATCTTGCTTCTACCATAGAATCCCTGTCAGCAAAAAGCTGAGGGTATGTTCTATCTATATCATTTACATAAACACTTATATTGGCAACATATATATTATCTTTGTAAATTTTCCATTCCGGCGTAATTAATACAGTCGGCGTTATTACAACATCCGCCCCTTGCATGGCGGTTAACGTAATCGGCTTCTCTTCTTCGCCGCCTGGAATGGTCAGTCTTTCATAATATGTACCGGAATCGATCAGTATTGTATCGCCTGGTTTTACATGATCCAATGCATTCTTTATTTTTTGAAACGGTTGTTCCTGTGTTCCGTTTCCATTATCTGTCCCTCTGTTTGCGCTGACATAATAATTTCTGCTGCCATCCTTGTCTTTTTCTCTTATTTGCTTTTCACAAGCTGTAAAAGAAAATCCAAACACAAGAATAAGGACGGCTATTCCGGAAAGTTTTGTAAAAAATTTCATAATATACTTCCTTAATAAAGCAAATCTAATTATTTCGCAAATGAAATAATCTTTATATTATACAAATAAAATACAGTAATTACTATATTTTGTCAATAGCTGTCTGGTAATTACTGTATTAATACTATATGGAGTATGTTTTCCGAAAAACTTTGAGAGAAGAGCTTGATTATCAAGGTTTGACAGTTAAAGAGTTGGCTGTAAAAGCTAAAGTGGCTAAAGGAGCGCTCAATACTTATCTTGGCAAACAAGGTTCGATGCCTCCAGTAGACGCAGCAGTCCGAATAGCCGCCGCTCTGGGCGTGACGGTTGAATATTTGATAAACGGGCAGGACATTGACAGAGAAAAAACAGCGCCTTTTTTTTCCAATCCTACAAAACGTTCTGTATTGCGCATTTTTGATGAACTATTGCCGGATGATCAAAAATTTGCTTTGGATTTTATCAGGCTGTTGAAAAAGAACAGAGACGAAAAGAGTTGATTGTACACGGCGTAATTATACATGTTGCAGGAATGGATTTAGTATAGTTAGTTTTCCTTCCATAAGATAACCTGAACACTTTATATATTGATAGGTGATAGTATCAGCTTGATTTATAATCATTTTTCTGTCAACGATGAACCTCACTGACCGTTTCTGAATTATGTGGTATACTGTATCAGGAGAAAAAACATGGCAAAAAGCGATGGAACCGGTTTCGCAGACGCATCTAACCAAAAAAGACGTATTGGAGTAGTGGTACCCGTGGGAGCTTTAAGAAGCGGCGAAAGTACCGGCGTAGGAGAATTCCTGGATTTAATTGAATTTGCCGGTCTTTGTGCTGATATGGGTATAGGGCTTATTCAAATCCTTCCGGTAAACGATACGGGTTACGAAAGCTCGCCTTATAGCGCCCTTACTGCCTTTGCCCTTCATCCCCTGTATATAAGAATTAGCGCCCTGGAAGAAGCAGCTCCTTTTTCCGGTGAAATCGGAACATTGGGAAAAAAATACGGCGGGAAAGAACGGTTTCCCTACTATGAGCTTTTAAAAGAAAAAATGGAATTGCTGCGGAAAATCTACGGAAGTAATAAAAAGGTTATTCTGAAAGATGCAAAAACCGGCAGCCTTGCCAAATGGATAAAAGAAAATTCATGGGTTATATCCTATGCGGTATTTCGAAGGTTAAAAGAATCCAACCAGGAAAAAAGTTGGAAAGAATGGGAAACGCATCGTGAAGTATGCAAGAAAGATATAGAGAAGTTATGGAATGATCCGGCCTTGGAAGAAGAGCATTTATTTTGGGCCTGGTTGCAGAATGCTCTGGACAGCCAGTTTTCCAAGGCGGCAAAGGCAATACGGGACATGGGTATTTTGCTTGAGGGGGATATTCCCATTTTAATGAACGAAGATTCCTGCGATCACTGGATCAACGGTGATGTTTTTCATTCCGAGTTATCCGCAGGAGCTCCGCCCGATATGTACAACTCGGAAGGCCAGAACTGGGGTTTCCCGATTTATAATTGGGAAACCCAGGCCGGAAATAATTACCTTTGGTGGAAGGAGAGGCTAAAAGCTGCAGAAAAATTCTATGGTGCCTATCGTATCGATCATGTTTTGGGATTTTTCCGTATCTGGGCTTCTTCCCGGTACGATACTTCTTCCGCACTGGGCCGTTTTGTTCCGTATACTCCGGTTACCCGAAAGGATCTGGAAAAGCTGGAATTCACCAAAGAACGGATACGCTGGCTTTCCATGCCTCATATCCCTACAGAAGAAATTTGGGACGGCTTACGGGACAACTGGGGACATCCAACTTCCGCGGGGGAAATTTCCTCGGAAGCAGCGCTGGTTTTCGATCTTGCCCTCGAACGGATTGGCAACGAAGAACTCTTCCTTTTTAAGGAAAGCATTAAGGGAGAAAAAAGCATCTGTGCTTTGGGTCTACGGCCTGTTACTGAAAAGGTGTTGATTAAAGCCTGGCATAACCGGTTGTTTTATGAATATGAAAAGGGGAATTATTTTCCTGTATGGTATTACCGCGATTCCCGTGCTTATACTTCTCTTTCGGAAAAAGAAAAGCTTGCACTGGAAGAGGTTCTTTTAAAGCGGCAGGCTGAGTCGGAAAAGATATGGGAAAAAGAAGGGAAAAAGCTTCTTTCGGTGTTAATCGAATCTTCTTCTATGCTTCCATGTGCGGAAGATCTGGGAGCAGTACCGGAGTGTGTGCCGCGGGTTCTTTCCCAGTTAAAAATACTGGGGCTTAGAGTAATTCGCTGGTGCCGTCTTTGGGATGAAGAAGAACAGCCTTATGTGCCTTTTGAGGAGTATCCCGAGCAAAGCGTCTGTACTCCGTCAGTACATGACAGTTCAACCCTGCGTGAATGGTGGGACGGCGAAGCTGATCAGAAAGCTTTTGCCGGTTTTATCGGAAAACCTTCACTGCCCAAAGTGTACAATCCCGGTACAGCAATGATATTCCTGAAGTATGCCGCAGCTGCCGCCTCCCGGTTCCGTGTTTTCCAGATCCAGGATCTGCTCCATTTATCCAAAAAGTGGTATGCAGCCGACCCCGCTTCGGAACGAATTAATGTTCCGGGTACCATAAATGAATTTAACTGGACATACAGGATCCCTGCTCCAATAAGCGAAATACGCGAGGACAGCGAATTAATCCGAAGTGTAAAGGAACTCTCTGAAATACAGCCGGCAAAAAAAAAGAAGTGAGGTTCCCCAGACTTTCGAATAATACGGATTAGCCACAATATACTGCGCGAATTCGGAACATAAACGGTAAGTATCAGCGACCGTGATTAAGGCCGGAATTGTGCTGGCGAGTTGCCTATTCCATAGTTGAAAAATAATCACCCTTGAACGACAATATCCTTCCTCATGCTGATTGTAGTAATTGACCAGAGTCATTTTTTCGGTTATATTACAAATTCCACGTGTACATTACCCGTTGAGCGGTTGTAATATAGTAGGAGGATTGTTGTATGGGCGCAAGGATTAGGCTCAAAAAATTCGGGACCAAAAAGCGGCCCTATTACCGGATAGTGGTAATGGATAACCGCGCCCCAAGAGACGGAAAAACCATTGAAGAGCTGGGTTACTACCATCCCATCGAAGCCGAGGACAAACAGATAGTATTCGATGCCGATAAGGTTAAAACCTGGATTCAAAACGGTGCTACAGTAACAGATACGGTACGGGATATTCTGAACAAAAAGAATTTCTCTGTAAAATGAAGGCGGAATAACAATGGAAAAAGATTTAATCGAATATATCGCCAAATCCCTGGTTGATAACCCCGGCGATGTTAACGTAAACCTTGTCGAAGGAGAAAAATCCACCATTCTGGAACTCAGGGTTGCTCCTGATGATATTGGCAAAGTAATCGGCAAACACGGACGCATTGCCAAAGCCATGCGTACCGTACTGCAGGCCGCCACAGCCAAAAGCGGAAAACATACAGTTCTGGAAATACTGGACTAGAACGTTTCCTTCTGGTAGAGCGCCGGGTTAGAAAAATGACTGAACGCTTTGTTACTGCCATTCTGGGCGCTCCCTTTGGCCTTGCAGGGCGGGTAAAAGTCAAATCCCTGTCCGGAGAAGATAATCACCTTTTAAAACTGCAAAAAGTAACACTCCGCAAGGGAGAGCTGGAAAAAGAATATGCAATTGAAGAAGTATTTGGTTCTCCGCTTTCTGTTAAGCTTAAAGGGATAGACAGCCCGGAAGCAGCCAGGGAATTAAAGGGTGCAGAGATTCTTATTCCCAGAGAAGGCTCAGCACCTCTTAAAGAGGATGAATTTTATATTGAAGACCTCCGGGGCCTGGAAGTGGTTTCTCAAGGAAAAACCGCGGGAACTATAAGCGATCTCTTTGAAGGCGGCGGCGGTTTTCTGGCTGAACTGGTTCTGGTCAATGGAGAAAAAAAGCTTGTTCCTTTCCGGAATGAATTTTTTGGCAAAATTGATCTGAAAGCAGGCACAGTGGAGCTGTTGAATACCTGGATTCTGGAATGAAATTTTCTGTTTTAACCCTGTTTCCGGAAATTACAGACGCATACTTTGCCAGTTCAATCATGGCTAAAGCGCTGGACAAGGGGATTATCCGGTACAGAGCTGTGAATATACGGGATTTTGCCCTGGATAAACATAAAACCTGCGATGACGCCCCTTATGGCGGCGGGCCGGGAATGCTCATGCTGGCCGAACCCCTAAGCCGCGCCCTGGAGTCAGTTGGCGTTGATATGTCTCAAAAATTTTCACGCAGAGACGCAGAGGACGCAGAGAAGAACTTGAAATTTGATATTAACGAAAGAGCCTCCGCGAGCTCTGCGCCTTGGCGTGAGGAAAATAAGGATGATGCTATTCCCCATGTAATATATTTATCCCCATCGGGGAGGCCTTTTACCCAAAAGCGGGCCGAAGAACTGGCTGCTATGGAGGAGCTTGTACTTGTTTGCGGCCGTTATGAAGGCATAGATCAGCGGATTATTGATACTTATGTCGATGAAGAGCTTTCTGTGGGAGATTATGTTCTGTCTTCGGGTGAAACTGCGGCGCTTGTAGTTATTGATGCCGTGTACAGACTGGTGGACAAAGTAATTACAGCGCAGTCACTTGAAGAAGAAAGCTTTGGCGGAGGTCTTTTGGAATACCCCCAGTATACACGGCCTGAAATTTTTGATACAATAAAGGTTCCTGAAATTTTACTGTCGGGACATCATGAAAACATACGGAAATGGCGTCTGAAGAAGCGGGTGGAAAAAACCCTTGCTGTCCGGCCTGAGCTTGTGGAACAGGGCTTGTGGGAAGGACTTTTTGATGCCGAAACCGTGAAACTTATAGAGGAAGGAAAGAAAAACGATGAACGAGATTAAGGCGATTGAAGCTGAACAGATGAAGACAGAGCTGGATAATTTTAAGATCGGAGACACGGTTAAGGTCCATTTTAAAATTGTGGAAGGGAAAAACGAACGTATCCAGATATATGAAGGACTGGTAATTGCCATGAAGAATTCCGGTGTTGGAAAGACCTTTACCGTTCGTAAAAATTCCTACGGTGTCGGAGTTGAAAGGGTGTTCCCCATTCATTCGCCCCGGATTGCCAGAGTAGAACTCGTGCGGCCCGGAAGAGTCCGCCGGGCCAAACTGTACTACATCCGCGACAAGATCGGCAAGGCTGCCAAGATAAAAGAACTTATCGTTAAAAAACGCCCAAAACCCAAGGCTGCGCCCGAAAACAGCGCCAGTGCCCAGTAAAAGCACAGCTTAGTTCCCATGGCGCCTTTATCTATCCCGGCTGCAGGCGGCTCGACCCACGATTTACTGGCCCTGGGAGCCTTGATAACCCGGCTGGATCCGGATGTCGTTCCCTTTAAAGAGGCGGATACCTATACCCTTCATGTTGCCGGCGGGGAATACAATGTAGCCAAGAACCTTTCCTCCTGTTTTGGTATGCGGACTGCCGTTGCCACTGCAATGGTGGATTATCCTATCGGCCAGCGTATTGAGGCTGATGTGCGGAAGGCCGGGGTTACTCCCTACTACAAACGTTTTGTCCATGACGGTGTTAGAGGGCCTAACATGGGCATTGTGTGGAGTGACCGGGGATATGGGGTACGGGCGCCGGTGGTGTTCTATAACAGGGCCAACGAAGCGGCCCAGCAATTAAAGCCCGGAAGTTTTGATTGGAACGCTATTTTTGGACAGGGATCTGTGCGATGGTTTCATTCGGGCGGTATTTTTGCTTCCCTTTCCCCCACCACATCAGAACTGGTAATCGAAGCGATGGAGGCCGCAAAAAAGGCCGGAGCTGTTATTTCCTTTGACCTGAATTACCGGGCCAAACTCTGGGCGGCTGCCGCCGCAGAACGGGGACTTTCGCCGGCTCAGGCCGAAGAAGAAGCCGCCAGGATCCTTCGTAAGATCGCCTCGTATGTAGATGTCCTTGTCGGCAATGAGGAGGATCTTCAGAAAGGACTTGGACTCAAAGGCCAGGATGTAGAGTCCAAAGGCAAACTCGATCCTTCGGCCTTTTTCGGTATGATAGAAAACGTTATAAAAGATTTCCCCAATATCAAGGCTGTTGCAACCACACTGAGGGAGGTTTATTCCGTCAACCGGCATTCCTGGAGCGCCGTACTCTGGCTGGATGGCAAGAGCTGCCAGGCCCCTGCCTGCGAACTGGACATTTACGACCGGGTAGGCGGCGGTGACGGATTCGCCTCGGGTCTTTTTTACGGGCTTATGTCCGGCAAAGACCCCGAAGAGGCGCTCAAACTTGGATGGGCACACGGCGCCTTGCTTACAACAACTCCGGGAGATACTTCCATGGTCAGCGCCGATCAGGTCGAGACTTTTGCCAAAGGCGGCTCTGCAAGAATCCAGCGCTAACACCACAGCGTAAGGCAAATTCAATTCAAAAGACCTCTCGCAAAGACGCAAAGATTTACGAGTAACTAGAAGACTGAAACATTTTTTCAAGTCTTTTTATATTATACTAAAGAATTAAAATCTCGGAAATATTCTCTCATTTCTTCTATTTGCCGCAAGAATCTGTCTTTTCTATAGAAACCGGATATGTACCAGGCTTTACTTCATATTTTTCTCCATACTTTAGGTTGTGTCCGGTACAGATAGGTATTATATACCATCTGTTATCTTTGCTGGCTTGTAGCAATAACAAGTTTTTATCATCAGTCTCAATTATTTGAACGTGACCGCCAACATCGGCTGGTTTTTCACAGTCCAAAACTGAACAAATACCTGCTCTTCGTCCACTATTGTTTTCCCAATGGTGAATCCAAGTTTCACAGCCGCATTTTGGCGGGTGAGGTTCTTCTTGTAAATTTCTTACTATCATATTTCCCTCCGAATTGCTGGTAATTTTGCCCTTCTATTCATAGTCTTTTTCAATAATAGCAAGCAATTGTTCGATCTGTATCATCACGTAATCCTGAAATTTGGGGGGGAGGTCATTAAAAAGGCTGGTCAGGCGTTGGAGTTTTTCTGATGGGGTTGCGAAGAACATATTCCCCGTACCCTGTTTAAGCCATACCTCGCTTACCCCGAAGGTCAGTGATATGAGGTGGACAATCCTGTCATTGACCTTCCGGTTGGCGCTCTCCAACTCAGCGATATATCCGTTGCTGATGAAAATAGCCTTGGCGAACTCAGCCTGAGACAGTTGGAGGGTGGTTCTGAGATGTTTGATCCGCTCATTCATGGTCATATCCATCAATTATAGCTCATATAAAGCTCACAAAACAAGACAGTATTTTCACTAAATGAGAATTTTCGTTGACAAACTTCACTATTTGAGGTATTATACTCACATAGAGAATTGGAGTATGACCAAAGAAGAGAGGCTGGACAAGGTGACTCGTGATTTCTCCCTGTTGTCGGAGGAGAAGCAGGATCATATCCTCAGCGTTTTACAGGCTCTCGCCTTTGCTCATGATACGGCAAGTGATAACCCAAATGTTGGAAAGTTTATTGAAACAAGGAGCGTAAAAGATGAAAAATAAGCGTATTTTCTTCGTTGTGATCTTGTTGATTTTGGGTACATTTCTTTATACTCAAACCCCCAATGATTTCAAAATCGACCTTAGCAGAAACGCCGATGCCATTACCATCACAGGGTATTCAGGTAATGCGATAAAGGTGGTGATTCCCGATGAAATTGAAGGGATACCTGTTCGGACAATTGGAGAAACGGCGTTTCTGGGAAACAAAAATATTATAGAAGTCATTATTCCAGATACGGTTAATACCATTTATGGCGCAATGTCTGGATACGGTCGCGGTGCATTTAGAAATTGTATCAAACTTACTTCGGTTACCATACCAAATAGTGTAACGGTAATTGGTGATGGAGCATTTGCTGGTTGTACCAGTCTTGTATCGATCTCAATACCGGACAGCGTGACAAAAATCGGCGAAAGTGCATTTAATGGTTGTACAAACCTTACTTCGATTAATATACCAAATAGCATCACAACAATCGGAACAAGAACCTTTGCCGGATGTTATAAGCTTACTTCGCTTATTATACCTGAAGGCGTCAGGGCTATCGGAACAGGTGCCTTTGCTGATTGCAGAGATCTTATTTCAATTTCCATTCCTAAAAGCATAACCGTAATCGGGTTTCAGGCTTTCGCGAATTGTAGTAATCTTACAATGGTTACACTTGAGGATGAAGCGAAAATTCGTTTTGAAATAGACATAAATAATAATAGGTACACTCAGTTTTTCAGTTGCGGCAAACTGGATGTCAGATCACAGATTGCTTTGAAAAGAGCGGGATTTCCAGGGGAATTTTAGTTTTCGAATATAGCGCCTTCCTTTGCGCCTCCGTGCCTCTGCGCGAAATATTTTGAGATAAATTTTCTTTTACATGCCTTGTTTGCACTGGTTGACAGCATTATTTTACAACATTTGGACAGTCTTTTCCCGATAACACGTCGATAAGGTTTTTTACCGATACCTCGGCCATAGCAGCCGTAGCTTCGGCAGTATGAGCGCCTGTATGTGGGGTAATCACAACATTATCCAGGGTAAAAAGTGGCGAAGAGCCGGGAGGTTCTGCCTCGAATACATCAAGACCCAAACCACCCAAATGGCCGGATTTAAGAAGCTCATAGGCGGCGTCTTCGTCAATAAGACCGCCCCGGGCTGTGTTAATAATAACAGCGCCTTTCTTCATGGTCCTCATAGTTTCTGCCCCTATGATACTCCTGGTTCTATCGGTAAGCGGCAGATGGAGGAAAATAAAGTCCGCTTCTTTAATGACTTCATCAAAAGTTGCGATGGTAATGCCGTTTGCCTGGGCATATTCCCTGTTGATAAAGGGATCGTAGGCCATTGTTTTCATGGAAAATCCCGATGCCCGCTTGGCGGTTGCTTTGCCCACAGCACCGAGTCCAATAATACCAATGGTCTTCCCATAGAGTTCAAAGCCTGTTGACCGGAGCCATTGGCCTTCCCTGGTTTGCTTATCGAGAAAAGGCACTTTGCGGGCAATGCAGAGGAGCAGGGCAAAGGATAAGTCTGCAACGGCATTGGCGTTTACGCCGGGAGTATTGCAGACAACAATACCTTTCTCTTTTGCAGCGTCAAGGTCTACCCTGTCAACACCGGCGCCGTAACGGGAAATGACTTTCAAATCCGGGGAGTTTTCCATTACTTTCCGGGTAACAAAATCAAGACCGGCAATATAACCTTTACAGCCTGAGAGCAGGGGAATAAGCTCATCCTCAGACAGAGGTTTTCCCTGCGGATTAAAAACGAGATCTTCGGAAAAGGACTGCAAAAGTTCCAGAGCCGGGCCGCCTTTATCCGGAGTAAAAGATGTGGGTGTAACCAATATTTTCATTATTTCCTGTATCATATCACATATAGGATATAATATATGGAGGAATAAAATGACAGTAAAAGAAAAAATCGGTGAAAATTTTTTAATTCCTGTAGTAACAATGGACGATGCTGATAAGGCAGGGGTTACGGCGGAAGCACTGTTGGCCGGAGGTGTAAAAATAATGGAAATAACCCTTCGTACCGAAGCGGGATTAAAAGCTATAGAGAATGCACGCCATTCGCACCCCGATCTCCTTATAGGCGCCGGAACCGTGCTTTCTCTGGATAAATGCCGGGAAGCGGTTTCCTGCGGAGCAGATTTTATTGTGTCTCCCGGCTTTGACAGCGAAATTGTTGAATATTGCCAAAAAAACGAGATAGCGGTATTTCCCGGCTGTGTAACTCCTACAGAAATAATCAACGCTCTTAAAGCAGGTATTGATGTAGTAAAATTCTTCCCCGCTCAGGTTTACGGCGGAATAGCGGCAATTAAGGCTCTTTCCGGCCCTTTTCCGGAGATTAAATTTATGCCCACCGGAGGATTTGATAACAAAAACCTTTCTGAGTTCGTTATCCCCCAGGTTTTTGCCGTAGGCGGCGGTTGGCTCTGTGAACGTAAACACATCAATGCAGGAGACTTCCGGGCCATAACTGCAGCCTGCGAAACAGCTGTAACAATAGTAAAGCAAATCAGGACAAAGGAATGACCATGAGCGTTCCGGGCTGCAATTTTGGGGATTTGCAGTGAAAATCTTTAGCGAAGCCCAAAAAAGTTCTTATATTTCAAAAAAAAATACAGAAAATACCGGCAATGCTGTTCGCGGCTCTGCTAACCTGACTGCTGCCGCAACTAAACCTGTACCTTCTCCCGCAAGACCGGCTGCTTTGCCGGGAGCAAACCTGACAAATCTTCTTTCCGCGCTTAAACTGCCGCAGGATAATCTATCACGATCAATAATTGCTTTTGCCCGTTTCTTTTCCCTTCCTTTGGAGCCAGAATTTCTTAATTCGCTTAGAAAAGATGTTCTGAGCCTGACCGGGAAAGGAACTGCCTTTCGGGAAGCCGCTGTACTGGGATCGTCTGCTGCAGCGGATAAAGGACTAAAACTTGATAAAAAAGTTCTTGGCGAATATGCAGCCGCTATTGAAGGTTCAATAAAGAGTTTTACCGGTAAAAGTACGGAAGAGCCGGAAATTAACCGGCAGATACATGACAGGGAAGACGGAGGGCAGCAAAACCAGGACACTTCGCAGAACCCGGAGGGCGGAGGTTCATCTTCACAAAATGGACATCGTAAAGATAACGGAAGGCAAAAAGATACGACAGGCGGCAGTTTAAAGCATCAGGTAACAGAAATCCTTAACGAAAAGCCTCTGCTGGACCTGATAAACCGAATTCCCGGAAAAAAAGGCCGCTGGATAGTAATTCCTTTTTCTTTTAATCAGTTTGACTTTGAATTAAATGTTTCTTTGCGAATATTATTATATGAAAATGACATTTCTTCTGCGGAATCTGTTATTGTTGAACGCTTAACGGCAGATATTAATGTAAGGAATACAGCAACCTTAACCGAAGTAGAAAACCAAAGGCGCTGGTTTATCAGCCTGGAAAAGCCAAAATTGGCTTTGGCAGACGAAGCTTTTTTAACGGGCTGCCGGGTGAGCGTTTTTTCCGAAACGGCAGCGCATTCTCCATCGGAAAAAAAGCGGCTGAAGAAGGATTTGGCAAAGACCCTGGATATACCTCTTGACAGGGTAGAAATTATGGAAAAACCGCTTCTTTTTGCCGAGTTGCGGGAAGATCACTTGCGATCGGTGGATGAGGAGGTATAGAATAGATCCAGGAAAAAAGGCAGCAGCAATTGCCTATACTCCGCCCGATCCGGCGCCGTTGCTTTTGGTTACCGGCAAAGGCAGGGAAGCTGAACGTATTCTGGAAGAAGCTCGTAAAGCCGGTATTGCCATAGTGGAGAATCCAGGGCTTGCTTCTTTACTTGAAGCTGCTAAACCGGGGGATTATATTCCTCCCTGGTGCTGGGAGGCGGCGGCAAAGATACTTGCCTTTGTGTTAGCAAGGGAAAATGAATCATTTGGAAGAACGGGATGAAAAAGCTATGAAAAAGATCGAAGTAAAGACCCTTACCCCAGGTATGGTTTTTTCTGCCCCAGTGTACATAGAAGGAAATAATCTATTGGTTCCTGCCGGCATTGCCATCCGCAAGAAAGATATCGATCGTCTGATTAACTGGGGTTATGACGTTGTTTCTACAGACGGGGAACCTGTTCAGCCGGCTGCTGCCGAACCGGTCCTTGAACCTGTTAAGGAAGAAATTCCGGAAGCTGTTTTTGAAGATGATGCTCTTCCGGGTCTTTCAGGCGGCGCAAAAAAAACTGCGGGGAATGTTCTTTCTTTGGTTGATGTTCAGGAAAACAAGGGAGCATACCGCAGCTATATCGATCTTATTGAACGGCTTGATTCGGTTTTTTCCAATATTGGCTCCGGAGTTTCTGTGGAAATACGGACGGTAGATAACCTTACCGGCCGGCTGCTTCAGGCGGTCAGAGATGAACGTGACCATATTATTGGCTTTATCCTGGGCGGTGAAGTTCATGGTCATATGCTGGCAAAGAATTCGATTAATACTGCTATTTTAGCCTCCCTTATCGCTATGGAACTGAAGTTTACCCACCATAAGGTAATGCAAATCGTTACCGGCGCTTTGCTGCACGATGTGGGAATGCTACGGCTGCCCAAAGAAATTACTGATAAATCCGGAGGGCTCTCCGAGGCAGAGCTCCAGCGTATGCAGGCCCATCCTTTGTATGCCTATAAAATTATTACCAAAGAGCTGCTTTATCCCGAAGATGTAGGTTTGGTGGCTTTGCAGCATCATGAAAGATGGGATGGAGAAGGTTATCCCAGACGTATTTCGGGTTCCGATATTGAAATTGGCGCACGAATAGTGTCTGTAGCCGATGCTTTTGAGGCTATGGTCAGCGAAAAGCCTTACCGGAACTCCATGATGGGCTACCAGGCCATGAAAAATCTGCTTTCCGATAATTCCAGACGTTTTGATCCGGATATTTTGAAGGCTTTTATTAAAACTATGGGGATTTATCCCATTGGTTCCATAATTTTGCTGAATAACGGTGTTATAGCACGAGTTACGGAAGTGCAGGGAGATGCCCCATTACGCCCCAAGATCCGCATATTAATCGATGAATTTGGCAAAATGTTCAGGCAGGATGAAGGCGAAGTAATAGATCTTCTTACCGAAAAGAGCCTTTTTATTGCCCGGGCTCTGGATCCCAAGGAAATTTCCAAAGGACGTGGCTAAAACTGCCCGAATGATAGGAGCGGAAGGAGAATCGCAGGCCGCACTAGCTTTGCAGGAGAAAGGTATGCAGCTTATTGGCCGGAATATCAGGTACAAAACAGGCGAAATTGATCTGGTTTTACTGGACAGGGAAGATTTGGTTTTTGTGGAAGTAAAGAACTGGCCGGCAAACGGACTGGAAAATCTGGAGTATATGATAACCCAAAAAAAGCAGCGCCGCATTATAGAAACTGCTAAGTATTTCCTTGCCGTCCATCGAAAATATAAGTATAGATCGATACGGTTCGATATTGTCTTTTTACAGCCCGGCGAACCGGTGGTCCACCTGGTATCAGCATTTACGGAGTCTACATGATTACGGTGGAAGAGGATATTTTTCCCCTAAAGGAAAATGACCTGCCAAATAAAATAAATCTTCTCAAGCAAAAAATTAACGATGAGGATTATCTGTTTGAAGCTATTCAGCGGATTGCCCAGGTTCTGAGCAATGAAATCACCGGAATTCCGGGAGGAGGGAAGGGTGAACGGACGAGATAACCGGGGCAGGCGCAGACCCCGGGGACGTGATTCCAAAAAGATTCTGGAATGGGAAGACAAGGAAAAAAAGACAGAATGGCGCGGCGCTATTGCTGACCGGTATTCAATAACATGAATGCAGAAATAGATAACCTTGATTTTATTTCCAGCCCTCAAGTTGTCGAAAATTATAAATTTTTGGATGAAATTGGGGTATTCAGACATATCGAGAGGCTTAACAAAGAATTACTGGATTGCAGTAACCTTCTTTCCGGCGCTGTTGATATTTTTAACAAGATTTCTGTTACAGAAATACTGGACGCTGCGGTTTGGAGGATTTCTGATCGGTTTTTACCTTCATTTATTACTTTTTTGTGGAAACCTCATCAAAACCGTAGTGATGTAATCATAAAAAGCTATAAAAATTATAAACCGGTGGAAATTAACCTGCCTATTCAGACAATCGCGCCTTTTGTTCCCTTTTTTACGCGGTTTCCAAAGCCTGTAGCTTATGAAATATTTGAATTTCAGGAAAACAACCTTGATCCTGTACTTCTTAGTGGTTTAAAAGCGCTTGATCCTGAACTTCTTATTCCGATAATGGGGCCTTTTGGTCTTTACGGCGTTGTCATAATTGGAAGAAAAATGATTTCCAAAGGCTATACCCCTGAAGAACTATTTTTTCTTGAACAGTTAATGTCTTTTCTTTCACAGGCTGTGCAAAATAACCTTCATTATGAACATTCGGTAAGAGATGTTAAGACAGGGCTTTATAATCACGGTTATTTTTTAACGCGTCTTTCCGAAGAAATAGCCAGAACCAAGAGAGAAGAGGCTGTTTCTTCGCTTTTGGTTATGGACGTGGATAAGTTTAAAATATTTAACGACACCTACGGGCACCTGGCAGGAGACCGTGTTTTGGAAACCCTTGCACATTCCATTAAGCAATCTTTGCGGATCGGAGATATTCCTTCGCGTTTTGGCGGAGAGGAATTTACAATATTGCTGATCAATACTCCGCGTCAAGTCGCATGGACGGTAGCGGAACGGCTGCGTATGTCGGTAGCGGCGATGAAAGTACCCTGGGAAACTCCGCTGCCTCAGGTAACAATCAGCCTGGGATTGGTAAGTTTTGACAGCAGTATGGATACCAATGCTGATGAAATAATTTCCCGGGCCGATGAAGCTTTGTATCAATCAAAAGAAAACGGCCGTAACCGGACCAGTGTCTGGGGATCAGGTTTGCTCTTCAGGATTCAGCGCAGCAGGCAGGATCAGAATGATCCCGGTATTTCTGCGGTACAAAATCTACAGGGAGTTTCTTAGCACTTCAGTTATTGGAAGTTTTCCTGCCTCCAGTCAAAAGCAGCGCAATAGTAAGTATCAGGATGATTGTATAGACCATCGTATGCTTCCATAGCAGCTTCGGGCTTTAATACATGGCTGATAATCTGCCTGGGTTTTATTATTCCTTTCTTTATCAATGCGGCAAAGCTTATAAGATTCCGTTCGATTGATTCGCGGCTTCCTTCTTTCCGGTAATACGGATAGCGGCCGTTAAAGGCGCCGATCAGGGTAATCATGTTCATATGGAGGCGGCTAAAAACACCGGTAACATTGCAGGAATAATCCTCTCTGGGTGAACCGAGCAATAAAACCTGGCCGTTTTTTCCGCAGCACATTATTGCATTGATGATTCCTTCGGAACGGCCTGTTGCATCTACGGTGATGTCAGGCTCGTTCTCCAAAAAACCGATTGCGGCTTTTACCTGTTCCTCAACTGGTGCAAAAAGAACATTTTGCAAGCCGGCATTTTTTGCATGAACTGCACGGTTTTCTACGGTATCAACTCCCAATACCCGGGCGCCGGAAGCCTGGTAGAGCAGGGCTGTTAATAACCCTACTATGCCAAGACCGAAAACACAAACCGTATCTCCGAGTTTTAATTCTGCAGGAAGTATGCCGTTCATTGCCACAAGGCCCAGGTGAATAAGACTTGCATCAATGTTGTCAAGTTCGTCAAATTCGCTTCCCAGTTTAATTGCCATTCCCAGGCTGCTCATTGATTCTGCAGGAAACCTGAAAAATTCCTGATGAGGACCGCTGTAAAGAATCCTGTCTCCCCTGAAAAAACCGGCGCTGCCTCCCGCATCTTCCACCCTTCCAATGGAAGCATAGCCGGGATACACCGGATAGACGACTCCTTTTTTAAGACCATATACCCTGGACAGTTCCGTGCCTGTACTTATCAGCGACGCTTCGTTTCTGACAAGTATTTCTTCTTCTTTAAGCGGAGTATTATCCATATCTTCCGGAATGCAAACAACCCGGCCTTTATCAATTATCTTTATGTTTCTGCTTGTCATAAAATCAGTATACCATAACATACCAATTCTATGGAAACATCCTGACGGCTTGACAAATAATCATTTTCGTTTATATAAATAATAAGTTTCGGTTATGGATAAATCAAAAGCTCAATATATAGAGGGCATAGTATCAATAATTATGAATTTGATATTGTTTATACTCAAGATATGGGCAGGTGCTGTTACCGGATCAATTGCACTGATTGCAGATGCCTGGCATACGCTTTCCGATTCTTTTAGTTCAATCGTAGTAGTTGCTGCCGCAAAATTATCATCCAAAAGAGCCGATAAAAAGCATCCTTTCGGGCATGGCAGGTGGGAATATATCGCTTCCCTTTTTATAGCATTTTTTCTGGGTATTATCGCCTATGAATTCTTCAGAAACTCAATAGCTAGATTTAACAACAAAGAACATGTTGAATTTGGAGTTATAGCAATTATTGTAACAATAGTTTCAATAGTTGTAAAAGAATTGCTTGCTCAATATGCATTTTATTTGGGGCGAAAAACCGAAAATCTGATTGTCAGGGCGGATGGCTGGCATCACAGAACAGACGCATTATCATCGGTGGTTGTGTTAATCGGAATTTTATTTGCAAAAAAGTTTTGGTGGATAGACAGTGTGCTGGGAATAATTATTGCCTTAATGATTTTTTACGTTGCATTTGAAATAACAAAAGAAACAATTACAAAAATTTTAGGCGAAGAACCCGGTGACGATTTAATAAACAGAATTACCGGCGAAATTATCAATGCTTACCATGATGATTTAAAAATACATCATTTTCATCTTCATAATTATGTTTTACATCAGGAATTGACACTGCATATCAGGCTTAGAAAACATTTAACCATAGAGACAGGGCACAGAATTGCGTCTGTTATAGAAGAAAGAATACAAGATAAATTCGGCATGGTTACAACAATTCATGTTGAACCACTGGAATGAAACTGCAATGTGCAGCTAACCCATTCTCAGTTCCGCACGGAATACCGGAACAGCTTCGGCGCCCGATCCCCGGCGGCCTTCTATGGCATGGGCTGCCGTACAAGGCAGGGGAGTTTGGCGGTATAGCGGACTGTCTTTGTTTATGTCTTCTGCTGTTACGGCCGAAAGGTACAAGCCTATGGTTTCTCCGTACAGGACTTCGGCAAGATAATTGATATCCAGCCTGATTTGTTTTGCATGGTTCAGGATTTCCGGATCAAGTAAATCCTGAATCCACTGAATGTACCGTGTATTATTTACATGACCGTTGTAGTCGATGTCGGAATAACAGGCCCGGCGCAGAATTGGTTCTGTTGCAGAAAAATCCCGTGTAACAAGGGACGGCGGCGGGTCGTTGCCTTGCAGGTTTTCTCCCGGTAAAGCGTTGATCCCTTCGTTGGGCGGCAGCTTTTCCGCAGCCATCTGGGGACGTAAAGGCCGCCGCTTTTCGATGTCGACAACCAGCCAGGCGCTTCTGCCCCGGACCAGAACATTATCGCTGCAAGGGCCGTTTTCTCTGCCTGAAATATCGGCGGAATAGTGGATATCATAATCGCGGATCGCAAATAATTTATTTGTACTGCGGGGCCAGGTTCGGGTTATTATTTTTTCTTTGAACAGGGGACGGCAGGCCATAAAAACCGAAAGCCGGGAAAGTATCCAGACATTACCGCTTTGTTTCATTTCCTCTCTTCCAACGCCGAGAATTTCGGCATGGTTTATTGCCGCTTCCTGAAACAGATCAAAAGTGGAAGCAATGGTCAGGCTGTCGCTTTGATCAATGTCTCCGAAACGGACAGCAGATTCTTCATTAAAAATGTTCATATAAGTTATTCCTTAAACACAATATAATATAAAAAACAGTTTTCTTAAACCCTGATGTCTAGAAAATTTTTTTTAAATTTACTAAATTCTATATTATAGATAATTTCCGTTAAAGATTCCGGAGGATTGTATCGGAAAGCAGCTTGTTTTACTATTGGTAATTTTTACGCTCTTGTCTCTGCAAAATATTCTGGGATATTTTTTTCAGGTACGGCAGTATCAAAAAATGATCAGAAAGTGGCTTGGCAAGGGTATTTTGGGTATTGGTCAAAGACGCGGCCTTTTTACACCGGGAGAAATTCTTATTCTGGTTTATGACACAAGAGCAAATGCGGCGATTACCGTTCAATCCATGCGCGGATATTCGATTTTTGTTCGTTTTAAGGAAAAGCTGGATTATTCAGGCCTTTCCCTGGAAGAACTGCGCCGGTTGGGCATGGAAGCCGATCGCCGTGACCTGGGATTATGGCGTCTCTTTTTTCGCTTTAAACCGCAAAAGCTTTCCAGGCAGAAAGGAGCGTTGATTCAGGCAGTAGAAGCAGTAACCAAAAAAATGGCGTCTGAAGTAAGTGATGTACCTGCTATACAGCAATTTTTGGCAACCATGCCTTCGGAAACCACCATATCGGAGAGGGATAATGCCGGACAATTTTAAACAGCAGTTGTTTGTTACAGCCAAAAAAGTTTCTGCCTTTTTGGGCAAAGCTATACGTTTAATTTCAGAGCAGTTGCTTGTTATAGCCCGTAAAGTTTTTCCTTTTTTAAAAAGAGCGGCGCAGTTTACTTTGGATCTGCTGTCCCGTCTTGGCAGGAAAATGCTGCCGGTATTAAAAATAATGGCGCCGTCTGTTATGCTTGGTTTTGCGGTTTTTATCCTTTTATTTTGGACAGGTCTGGGGGATATAATTGGCAGGGAATTGGCTTTCCTGACAGGCCCGATCCCGGCTTTATTGATCATTTTTGCAGTTTGCTTTATTCCTGCTGTTTCTCCCATGCTGGGACCCGGATTATTGATTGCAATTGCCGCGGCTGTCCTTGCAGGAGAACAAATCGCCGGAGGAATGGCTAAACCGGTTGTTGCTTTGGCAGCCATGCTTGCGCTTGATGCCCAGCTTGGCGGCAGCTTTATTCCTCCAAACCATGTCCTGGGGGAAAATGAGCCGGAGACAATAAGCGCCGGAGTTCCGGGGATCGTGTTTACCCGGTTGCTCACCGTTCCTGCAGCGGTACTGATTTCCTGTTTACTTTCCTTTTTATAAGTGATTATGTGATCCTGCAGACAGGCGGCTCGTTGCTGGAAGCCTTATTTATTCCGCTTGTCATCAACCAGATTAATTCTGAAATGTGCTGCAGTCATATCCAGTCCGGCTTCTTTAAAGCCGTTTTGAATGTTTTCGAATAATTCCGAATAAATCGACGGTACCAGATCCACGGTTTTGGTATATGCATTGATCTGATAGCGTGCATAAAAATCTTCCAAAGCGGTTTGAAGCACGAAAGGTTTTGGCTCTTCCAGAATATGATTTGTTTTTAAAGCAGCGTTGATAAGAATTTCGTGTACTGTTTGCCAGGCTAATGCATAGCAGAAACTAATCTCGGCATTCAGGATAAGTCCCTGCTCGGTTGTGGATGTGTGATAGTTTATGATATTTGAAGTCAGAACCATGCTGTTGGGAAAGGTTACATATTCGTTTTTGTGTGTTCGCAGCCGGATAATAACCGGAGACTTTTCTACCACAAAGCCTGTAATATTCTGTATTTGAATGCGGTCTCCGAGTTTAAATGGCCGCATATAGGTAAGAACCAGTCCTGCAACAAGGTTGCCTATGGCCGGGCCTGATCCAAAGGAAATGATAATGCCCACAAAAACCGAAACACCCTGGAAAATTCGTGAATCCGCTCCGGGCAGGTAAGGGTAAACCATCGCTACGGTAAAGGCATAGATTAAAAAACGGAGTATATTAAAAGTAGGGTGAGCCCAGTCTGAATAAAAGCCCGGAACAACCAGTTTTTCTTTTTCAATCCGGTCGGCAAAAAATTTAAGGGATCGGATTAAATACTTTGATACAGCAATAAACACAATTATGGTTATCATGTTGGGGATATAGCGGAGGATTCCGGTAAATACCTTGTTAATGGGGGCAAGTATATAACCCAACAAAGCATGGGCCGCATTGGAGGTTGGTTCAAAAAGACTTAATACCAAAGGAATAGTAAGGAAAAGCTGAGTTGCTATTACTACCCATTTTACAATTCTGATAAAAAAATATATTGCTCCCGGTATTTGTGCAGCTTCCAGAATACGGATTTTCTTTATGGTTAATGCAGGAGAATATTTCTTTATTAAAAAAGCAGCTTTTTTCTGCAGCCAGCGAAAAAAGATTACTACAACCCAAATCAGGATAATCTGGACAATGACAAAAGCTGCCGCAACACCCAGCCTGAGAGTCAGGGCTGATGAGAAAATATCTCCGGAAAGCATCGCCAGTATATTATTTATGTTATTCATATCAAATAATCCAACCTGTACTATGTAATGATTGTTCCGCTTTCGCCGCTGAGCGCAAGAGACGCTTTTTCCAGCGAGCCGACAATGGCTTTACGGTTTTTTCCGCCTTCCACAAACAGGCAGGCTGCCTGAACCTTGGGCAGGATACTTCCGGGTGCGAAATGCCCGGCTTTAATGTATGCGGCAGCGGCAGCAACGTCCATCCCGGCAATTTCTTCCTGATTGGGCTTGTTGTAATTAAGATATATGCGATCTACCGCCGTCAGGATGATAAAAATATCAGCGCCGACAAGGTCGGCCAGTTTTGCGGCGGCAAAATCCTTGTCAATCACCGCGTCCACACCCATGTAACGCTTGCCGCGGTACACCACCGGAATACCGCCGCCGCCGCAGGCGATGACGACTTGCCCTGCGTCCACCAGTGTCTTCAGGGTTATTTTTTCGTAAATATCAATCGGTCTCGGCGAAGGAACAACACGCCGCCAACCGCGCCCGGAATCTTCCGCATAAGGGCAGCCGGTCGTTTCCATAAGCTGCTTTGCTTCCGCTTCGCTGTAATATCCTCCCACGGGTTTGGTTGGATGCTGAAATGCGGGATCGTTTTCATCTACCACTACCTGCGTCAGCATTGCTACAACAGGCACTTCGTCGTAACCTCTGGCTACCAGTTCTTCATCAATGGATTGCTGTAAATGGTAACCGATATAGCCCTGACTCATTGCAGTACATTCGGGAAAGGGCATAAACGGCGCAGTGCCGTCCTTGTAACTGTGTTCAAAGGCAAGACGGATATGGCCTACCTGCGGCCCGTTGCCGTGGGCTATAATTACCTGATTCCCCATTACGATAAGGTCTACGATCGACTTGGCCGCCAACTGGCTTTTGTTAAGCTGTTCCTCCGCCGTATTTCCCAGCGCATTTCCCCCCAAAGCAATTACGATTTTTGACATTCCTTAACCTCTTTTTTATTTTTTAATCGTAAAAGAACCAATTCTCCCGAAATGATCCCCAATACGGAACCAATCACCAGCGGGATTTTATCTTCAAGTTCGCCGTATTCAAGCGGTACGACTGTGAATATCAGCGTTACGCATAATAAAAACAGCGGCAGACATGCAGCAACTGTCAGCAGCTTCGGGCTGCCGGGCATTTTATATGGCCGTTTTATATCCGGATCCATTTTGCGCAGTTTTAAAAACGCGGGAAAAAGGGGCACATACGATAACAGAAACATTACCAGACTAAGGGCGAAAAAATTCCAAAAAAGCCGTTCCGAAGGGAACAAAGGGGCGATTAACAGCAGCACTGTGGCTAGACCGCCGTCCATAAGCGCAGCGCCGAGCGGTACCTGATTTTTTTTGGTGGAAAAGGCAAAGATACCAGGCATACCGCCGTCCCGCGCGCAGTAACGTGCCACAAAATTAACGCCGACCACCCAGGATAATTGATTGGAAAACATTGCAAACAAAATCATTATACCGATTACGATGATAAATCCGGAACCCGGTGCTCCAAGTATAAGACTCATCGCGTCCAGAATGCCCATAGATTCCGAGATTTCTGCCACGGGAATAGATGCGGAAATACAAAAAGCCGCCAGCATGTACAATGCAGTAACTACCAGCCCGCCGGTAAAAATGGCGCGGGGAATATCATGCCGGGGGTTTGGCATACTGTCCACGTATGTGGCGACAACCTCAAATCCCATAAAATTAAAAATGATAATGGAAACATAGGACAGACTGCGCAGATCCGTGCCCGGCAGCATATTTTGCACGGTAATGGGATTTGCAACGCCGTTTTGGAAAGCTGTGTAAATTCCTGCTGCGCCAAGACCAACTACGATAACTATTTTAAGCATTGTGCCGATATTGAGAAGCCATTTACTTTCCGAAAGCCTTAAAAGACTGGAAATCGTCACGCTCCAGACAAAACAAAGTTGTAAAGCGGTGATTAAGTATGCAGGCAGATCTCTGCCCATAATAAGCTGTAGATTGTCAGTAACCAGCACTGAACCTGAGGCCATCCACAGCGGAAGATTAATCCAGTAATACCAGGCAACCCTTGCGCTCCATTTTGGTCCGAACGCCCTGTTTACCCAGTTGTACATACCGCCTTCACTTTCATACGTGACGCCAAGTTCTGCGGACATAAGCGCATAGGGAAGACAGAAACAGAAAAGGAGGAAAATCCACCAGAAAAACTGGCTGTTGCCTATCGAAGCGGCAGGCGCAGCGGCATCTACCGCCAGAACCAGGCATACCACCGCCAGTACGCAGTCAAAAAGTTTGAAATTCTTTTTAATTGCCACGGCGTGCCTCCGCAATTAGCCAGTATAAATAATTATTTTGGCTGTTGCTGTGTAATACAGTGGATATTGCCTCCGCCCAGCAGAATCTCGCGGGCAGAAACCCCAACTGTTTTCCGGCCGGGGAAAGCTTTTTTCAGCACTTCCTCCGCCTGTTTGTCCGTGGCGTCATCCAGCAACGGAAACACAATCCCGCCGTTTGCTATGTAAAAATTAACGTAAGAGGCGGCAAGCCGGTCTCCTTCCATACGCGGTAAAGTACCTTCAATTGCGTCAACGCCGCCGCTTTCTTCCTTTGTAATAAGCACCGGCCTGGGCAGCGGCATCCTGATGATTTCCAGTTTACGGCCTTTCGCATCGGTTGCGTCTTCCAGAATTGTAAGGTTTTCGGCGCTGATTTCATATTGGGGATCGTTTTTATCGTCCGTCCAGGCGAGCATAATTGTCCCGGGCTTTACCACGCAGAGGATATTATCCACATGCCCGTTGGTTTCATCGTTGTAAATTCCGCGTTTCAGCCAGAGGATTTTTTGGACACCAAGATATTCCTTTAACGTTTCTTCAATTTCCTCTTTGCTCATATGCGGATTACGGCCTTCCGACAGGAGACATTCTTCGGTGGCAAATAAAGTGCCTTCTCCGTCTGTATGTATGGAACCACCTTCCAGAACAAACCCGTCAGCACGGTAACTGTCTTTGCGCTCGATTTCACAAATCTTATGCGCCACACGATCGTCCTGATCCCAGGGGAAGTAAAGGCCGTCTGTTAAACCGCCCCATGCGTTAAATTCCCAGTCTACACCGCGGACAACGCCGGCGTCATTTTTTACAAAAGTAGGGCCGCAATCCCGAACCCAGGAATCGTCATTGGAGATTTCCAGCACCCGCACGCCGGCGGGCAGCGATGCCACAGCGTTGTTATACTGGCGGGCGCTTACACCCACGGTAACAGGTTCAAACTGTAAAATCGCTTCCGCCACTGTAACAAACGCCGCCTGTGCTGGTTTAGCGCCCAGGCGCCAGTTGTCGGGGCGCTCGGGCCACAATATCCAACAACCTTCGTGCGGCTCAAACTCACCCGGCATACGGAACCCATCCTTCCGGGGCGTAGTGTTGAGGCGTTTCATAGTTAACCCTCCGCTTTTTTTCCTGTCAGATAAGCGATCACCTCACCCGCAATGATTGCAGCAATAGTGCCGTACAGCAGCATGGAGTCAAATGTCCAGGCGCCGTCTTCGTCCGGGAAGTACATGCAGAAGAAAGCGGCGAGTATCAATAACACCATAGGCAGGTACGTGAACAAATTGATAATGAAAGGACCGCCGGATACTTTAAACGGCCTGTGCGCATCGGGATCGATACGGCGGAGTTTTTTGAACGCAGGGAACATCAGTATATAAGACATCAGCAGGGTGATGATCTGCAATGCAAAAAATCCCCAGAAAATATCATCAACATAATCTTCGGGTATAAGAGCGGCAACAATAATCATAACGCTTGCAACAATACCGTTCATCAATGCAGGACCAAGGCGCGAGCCGGTTTTACCTTTAAGAGCGAAAAACTTCGGCAATGCCTTGCTTTCGGCGGCGTAAGACGCTACATAATTGACGCCGAGCGCCCAGGAAAGCAGGTTTACAACAAGTGTGAATAAAAATGCGATGCCGATTATCGGAACAAGTGTATTGCCCGGAAGCCCAAGATTGTCAAAGAAGTATATGAAACTTTCCAGGAACCCTTCCGAAATGGACACCTCCGCGCCCTGTGTCAGTTCATCGACCGGAATTGCAACGCCGATTCCGAAAGCTGCGAAAATGTAAAACACCGCTATAAGAATACCGCCCGTAAGCAGAGCCTTGGGGATTTCTTTCTTCGGCTCCTTCATTTCTGAAGAAAAAGTTGCGACTACTTCGAAGCCCATAAAGTTGAACAATATAATTGCGATAAACGATATTCCCATGAAATCGGGAAGAAGATCTCTTGCGGATGTTATGGGGTTGGCAAAACCGTTCTTTACCCCGTAATAAATGCCGAACAAGCCCAACGAAACCATCAGTATAATTTTTATCGCCGTGCCTATGTTTATAAGTGTTTTATTTTCTGAAACAGAATACAGGCTGAGAATGTTCACCACCCAAATAAACACAAGCTGTATTAAGACAGCTACCACAATGGGTATTTCGGTATCGAAAGCCTGGTCGATAATCCCGGTAAACAAGACGGCAAGAGATGCCATCCAGAAAACATAGTTGATCCAGTAATACCATGCAACCCGGCTGCCCCATTTGCGCCCAAAAGCGCGTTTTATCCAGTCGAAAAGGCCGCCTTCATCTGCATAGGTTGTACCCAGCTCTGCCGAAACAAGACCGTACGGCAGGAAAAATGCGGCCAGCAGCAAAATCCACCAGAAATACTGGCTGTTACCTATTGCCGCGGAAGGAGCTGCTGCCTCTACTACCAAAATAAGGCATACAGTGGCAAGAACTGCGTCAAACAACCTGAATTCTTTTTTCTTCATAAAACATTTCCTCCTTAATAAACTCTTAATCGGCGGTTAGCAGCGCATCCAGTTCGGTTTTTGCTTCGGCCGCAGCAGTTTTGTTTTTCTTTACAGGCGCAACAAAATACGCCAGCAGCCCGCGCATGGCGGTAAGGCGGTTGCCCGCTTCATCAAAGGCGATGGAATAAGGCGCATCCAGCACTTCGTCCGTAACTTCCATGCCGCGGGAAGCGGGCAGGCAGTGCATGAATTTGGCATGAGGCGCCGCCTTTTTCATCAGCGCATCAGTTACCTGATATTTAGGATGGAAAATCTTCATGCAGTCTTCGTGTGAACGTTCGTCGTCGTAAAGGCCGTACCAGACATCGGTATAGATAAAGTCTGCATCGCGCATTGCCTCTTCCGCATCTTCCGTAACGGTGAAACTGCCGCCCGAGACCGCGCATTGCTTTTTGATTATCTCTGCACGGTCGTCCGGAATCTGATATCCCTTTGGACCAAACTGCACAAAGCTCGTCCCGAGTTTGCTGGCAATGAACGCAAGTGATACACAAACCTGTGTTGCATCCCCCACAAAAGTGACTTTGCAGTCTTCTATCTTTTTACCTGCCGGCAGGTTTTCTATCATGGTGATCATGTCGCCGATTTCCTGCGTGGGGTGATTGTAGTCGCTCATTGCATTGAGTACCGGAATAGTGGCAAGCCGCGCCAAATCAGCCACTGTTTTGTGGCGGTTCACCCGCGCCATTACTACGTCTACCAGCCGGGAAAGCACGCGTGCCGAATCTTCAATTGTTTCATGACCGCCCAGTTGGATCTGACCGGGAGCCAGATATTGTGCGTGCCCGCCCATCTGGGCCATTGCCGTTTCGAACGACACCCTTGTCCGGGTAGAACTTTGTTCAAAGATCATTCCGAGAGATTTATTTTTCATGATCTTTGGATAATAACCGTTGTTGATACACTTTTTAATAACCAGCGAAAGGTTAATGATGTGCATGATTTCTTCTTTTGTAAATTGGGTTGTATCAATAAAATCCTTGAGTCGGGGCATAGTAACGTACCTCCTTTTTAATATCTCAAGCAAAGATGATTTCTGTCTATGTTAGGTTGTTTTATCGTAAATGTCAAGTATTCCGGCTTTTTAGAAACATCCGGTAATGGCGCTTTCCAGAGCTTCTAAATCCGCCGTTATTTCTGCAATGGGTTCTGTCCGGCTGTTAAGTGAGGCAAGATGCTCCGGCATGGAAAGAGTCCTGCCGGTTGCCTTAAAAATCAAATCTGCATATTTGGCCGGATGAGCAGTTGAAAGGATTACGATGTGTCCGTTAAAGCTCCGGGAGTTTGCGATTCTTTGCGCTGCCACAAAAGCTACAGCGCCGTGTGGATCCAGATATATGCCGTATTTGTCCCAGGCCGTTTTTATTGCGTTTAACGTGCTTTCATCATCTATACTTTCGGGGAAAACCATATTCCGCATTACAGCAGGAGCTGATTTATAAAATGATGCAAGCCGTTCGATATTGGATGGATTGCAAATGTCCAGGGTTGGTGTAATAGTGGGAACAAGGGGTTTATTGTTTATAATACTCCCGGCAGTTCCGTTTTTGATGAATTCGCTGAATGAATTGTTGGCATTCATTGCCGCAATAAAACCATTTACAGGCATACCGAATTTCCATGCGTAAAGGGCGGCAATCAGATTGCCGAAGTTACCGGAAGGGATGCTGTATACCAGTTCTCCTGTAACATGTTTCTTTAATTTAATAAAACTGTAGAGAAAGTAAAATGATTGGGGAAAAAGCCGTCCCGGATTAATCGAATTTGCAGCGGTTATCCGGTACCGTTCCGAAAACTTTCGATCATGGATTAGGAGTGAAAGAAGTTTTTGACAGTCATCCAGGTTGCCTTTGATTCTGAT
>WRIX01000022.1 GCA_009782495.1 Treponema sp. | reverse complement strand
TTAATCATTAAGTAGTCAGGCTCTTTTATGCTAAATACTTCTTTATTCCCCGTGATCTGTTTCGCAGGGAACCCCAGGAACTTTTTGGCAGCGCAGCCTCACCCCTTTCCAGGCAATTGTTCAATTAATCAAATATCAGGTTCAGCGGTAAATTGGCTATCCCCATTCATTATAAAGACCTTAATTTATCTCTGATCCTGGCATATGTAAACCTGTAGTATTGTATGGAAAGGGGTGGTCGTAAGTTCTCGCCAAAGCGCCAGGCCGCAAAGAAGAAGAGCCTCACGCAAAGACGCAGGGGAGAATGTAAATAGTTTACTCTTAATTAAAAAGCGATTAAAAAAAAGCAGCGTTTAAATTTAGCGTTTTATGATGAAAACTGGCTTACTGTATGAATGAAAGCTGGCAGGTGATTTTTGTAACATTTTTACTGAATTTATGTACTTTAAGGTAAAATCTTACTTGAAAAGTGTTAAATTCTATGTCATTATTTCCATATTGCTGGTGTTTCCTATAAGGCTAAAAAGTGCTAGTTTTAAACGCTAGTTTTTTTTTAGCAGAGACGGATACAACCCTAAGTACAACTTTAATTAAGGGAGCAAAAAGATGAATAAACTGTTTAAGAAAGAGGTTTCCAGGGTTTTACTGGGTATTGTCCTGGTATTTGCATTAATGCCCGTCTGCGCCCATGCGCAGAACAGCGGGAGTTTAACGGTATGGTCATTCACCAACGAATTACGGGATATGATCAACAATCATTACAAACAGGGCCATTCAAAGGTAAAAGTTACTTTTGCTATGACTCCAAATGATAACCAAGCGTATCAAAAGAAACTGGACCCCCTCCTGGCTTCCGGCAAAAAAGTGCCGGATGTATTTGCCCTTGAAGCGGCTTTTGTACGCAAATATGTCGAATCGGGCCAGCTGTTGGAGCTGACCGATATATACATGGCCAACAGATCAAAACTGATGCAGTACACGGTGGACGTAGGAACGTACAACGGCAGGGTGTATGCGCTGTCCTGGCAGGCAGCCCCCGGCGCCATGTTCTACCGCCGGAGTCTTGCCAAAAAATACCTGGGCACCGACGATCCAAAAACCGTCCAGACATATTTTGCCGATATAAACAAGTTCCTGGATACGGCAAAGCTGCTTAAACTCAAATCCAACGGCGCTTGTGTGGCAATAGCTTCCTCGGGCGATCTGTACCCGCCGTACCTTAGCGGACGCAGCAGCCCCTGGATAGTAAACGGAAAACTGGTTATCGATCCGATGATGGAACGGTATTTGGATATGGCCAAAACGTTTGCCGAAGGCAATTATCATGCCCATGTAGGGCAATGGTCAAACGAATGGTATGCCGGAATGAGGGGTGAATTAAAGGACGGAGGCGGAAAAGACGTAGAAGTATTTGCATACTTCCTTCCCACCTGGGGTTTGGACTTTGTACTCAAGGCCAACGCTCCGGCAACGGCGGGCGATTGGGCGATGATCCCCGGCCCTATTCCGTACAGTTGGGGCGGAACGTGGCTTGCCGCATGGAAGAACACTCCGAACCCCGCAGCGGCAAAGGAGATGATCCGGTACTTTACCACCGACGACGATTTTATGGAGCTGCATGCAAGAGCTACGGGAGACCTGGTAAGTAATCAGACAGTGGTGGACAGAATTAAGGGCAGCTATGCGGAACCCTTCCTGGGCAATCAGAACCACTATGCCGAATTTGCGGAAATGGCAAAGAACGTTAATGGCAAACTGCTCCAGGGAACCGATCGGGATATTGATGAGCTTTTCAATGAAGCACTTCATGATTTCGTGTATGAAGGAAAAACCATGAAGGATGCTCTTGCCCAATTTACAACCAATGTAGAAAACCTCATCAAGAAATAAGCTGCTCCGGTATTAGTGAACGCAGAGGCAACACTGCGTGAGGAATTTTGGGTTGATGCCTTTAGGTTCGGATCCAGCCTGGATCAACGATCAAATATAGGTCGAGGACACACCGGGTAAGGGAAGTGGGCAGTATGTTTTGGAAATGGATATAAACCCCAATCTGCCTCTGTGCCTGGCATATCGTGTTATGCAGTATTTTTTGGAAAGGGTGGGCGCAGCTCGGGTAATTGGCAATAGCCGCACTGAACACATCGAAACAAATGTTGCCGCATAGGTGGGAGGGGGGTTACTCATGAAGACCATTTGGCGTGCTACAACAGCAGCGACGCCAAAGCGTCCGTCAACTGTAGCCACGACCACTATGGTCTGAATGAGTGTTCCTCCTCCCACCGATATGGGAAGATTGATGTGTTCAGTCCGGCTATTGGATTCTCCACGAATTTCGCCAGGGCGCTTGCCTAAACAGCTTTTCCTTTCTATAATAAAGAAAATATCTCTTTGGGGGTTTGTATGGCTCAAGCTGCGGTAAAGGAAAAGATCACATTTCCTCCTGAATTAATCGCTTTTATTGATGAATGGAAGGTTAAACCTGGTTCACTTATTATGATTCTGCATAAGACACAGGAAACCTTTGGGTTTATCTCCCGGGCATCGGCGGAAGAAATCTCCCATCTTACCGGCATACCCCTGGCCCGTGTCTACGGGGTTATTACCTTTTATCATTTTTTTAAGACCACAAAGCCGGGAAAATACAAGGTTTCCGTATGCCTGGGAACAGCCTGCTACCTTAAAGGCGGTCAGGATTTAATAGAAGAAGCCCGGAGCATTTTGGGAATACCTCCCGACGGGGTAACAGAAGACGGTCTTTTCTCTATTGATCCGGTGCGTTGTGTCGGCTGCTGCGGGCTTGCACCGGTTATTGTTGTGGGCAACGATACCTATGGTAAATTAACCAAAGACATGCTGCCGGAAATCATAGCTAAATACCGGAATTAGTATTGCATTTTAGTTTAAGCGATTTGGCCGCAGATATAACCCAAAACTGCGTCGAATCGGGGGCAAGCCTGGTAGAACTGGCCGTATGGGAAACCGATGAGCCGGGAGACATGGAAACCCCCGCTGTCAGGGAATTCCGGTTTTTTGCCGGAGACAACGGTAAAGGGATGACCGCAGCCGGTTTGGATCGGAATTTGGATCCCTTTGTAACGGACGGGGTAAAGCATCCCGGAAGAAAGGTGGGTCTTGGTCTTCCCTTTCTTATCCAGACTACGGTAGATTCCGGCGGCGGCTGGAAGATACGTTCGGCTGTAAAGGAGGGGGAAAAAGTACAGCGTTCGGGCGGCATGGCAAAACAGGCTTTACCGGGCTACGCAAGTGTAGCAGAGGGAAAGACCGCTGATGATGCCTTTACAGGAGGCAGCGCCAGCGGAACCAGCGTAGAAGCGTGGTTTGATCTGGCCAATGTGGACACTCCCCCGGTGGGAGACATTCCCGGCCTTTTTCGTTCTGTACTGATGTTTTCCGGGCCGCAGGAAATAATTATACGGCGAAGCCGGATTAGTGCATCCGGTTCTGCCGGAGACAATAACTTGAGCTATGAAGTAAAGAAAACCGAATTGGAGGAAGCTTTAGGCGATTTGGAAGATGCAGGTTCCCTGGTATTGCTGGGGAAATACCTTCATTCACTTGAGGGTGATGATTAAGCTTGTTCTGAACTTTACTGGTTTCGGAGCGGCTTTTAAAATATGAATAAAATTTTAAGGAGGCCTGAGAATGGCAATGACATTGGAAGAGCTGCGGAAGCTCAGGGAATCCAAGAAGACTGACATCCAGCGGCGTGACGCCGAAGGGAAGGACATTCATGTTATTGTTGGTATGGGAACCTGCGGTATTGCCGCGGGGGCAAAAGGTACCCTGGATGCATTTATCAATGCACTGGACGAAAACAAGCTGGTTGATAAGGTGGTGGTGCGGCAGACCGGCTGCATGGGGCTTTGCCATTCAGAGCCGACTGTAGAGGTAATTTCCCCCGGTATGCCGAATGTAATTTACGGCACCGTGGACGCCGCAACAGCCAAAGAAATAGTAATTAAGCATATCCTTGGTCATGAGCTTTTGGATAACCATATCCTTAACAGGCCTGCAGCGGATATTATGAAATAGGAGCGGAATATGGCGTATAATCATTTTATTCTGTGTTGCGGCGGTACAGCCTGCGAATCCAACAAAGGCAAGGAAATTTACGAAGAACTGATCAAGGAAGCGGCAGCCCAGAAAGTAACAAACGAAGTTCAAATTGTACAGACCGGCTGTTTCGGTTTTTGCGAACAGGGCCCGATCATCAAGGTGCTTCCCGAAGAATCATTCTATGTGAATGTAAAACCCGAAGATGCAAAGGAAATTATTGCCGAACAGATCGTCAAGGGCAGGGAAGTTAAACGGCTTCTTTACAAGGAAGATGCGGCAAAAAAAGATACTGCATCCGTCGAGGACATTCAGTTTTATCAGAAACAATTCAGGGTTGTACTTCGTAACTGCGGTGTTATCGATCCGGAAAATATCGATGAATACATAGCCCGCGAAGGTTACAGCGGCCTTGAAAAAGTCCTTTTCCAATGGACACAGGAACAGACTATAGAAGAAGTAAAGGCATCGGGCCTCCGGGGCCGCGGCGGCGCAGGGTTTCCCACATGGCTTAAATGGGATCTTTGCCGTAAAGCCCAGGGAGACACCAAGTATGTGATTTGTAATGCCGACGAAGGCGACCCCGGCGCTTATATGGACCGTTCCACCATCGAAGGCGATCCGCACTCGGTTATCGAGGGAATGATCACCGCCGGTAAGTCAATCGGTTCGCATCATGGTTTTGTGTATATTCGCGCTGAATATCCATTGGCCATTGATCGTCTTAAAATTGCCCTCAAGCAGGCGCAGGACTACGGCCTTCTTGGGAAAAACATCCTGGGTTCTGGCTTTGATTTTGATATCGAAATACGGCTCGGCGCCGGGGCATTTGTCTGCGGCGAAGAAACGGCATTAATTAAATCGGTAGAAGGTAACCGGGGAATGCCGGTACCCAAACCGCCATTCCCGGCAAATAAGGGGTTGTGGCAGCTGCCGACAATTATCAATAACGTAGAAACCTTTGCCAATATTCCGGTAATCACCGCAAAAGGCGGCGCATGGCTTTCCAGGCTGGGAACGGAAAAATCCAAGGGTACCAAGGTATTCGCCCTGACCGGAAAAGTAAAAAACTCCGGTCTTGTGGAAGTGCCTATGGGTACGACGCTGCGAGAAATTGTTTTTGAAATTGGCGGCGGTATTAAGGACGGCAAGAAATTTAAGGGAGTCCAGACCGGCGGTCCTTCCGGCGGTATCCTTACCGAAAAATCCCTGGATCTGCCGATTGATTTTGAAACATTGGCAGCCAACGGTTCAATGATGGGTTCCGGCGGCATGATCGTCATGGACGAAGACGACTGCGTTGTTGACGTAGCCCGGTTCTACATGGATTTCTGTGTGGATGAAAGCTGCGGCAAGTGTTCACCCTGCCGTATCGGTACAACACAAATACTTAACCTGCTGGAAAAAATTGCCAAAGGCAACGGCGAAGACGAGGACATCACAAAGCTGGAAACCATCGGAGCGGCAATGACCAAAGCTTCGCTTTGTATGCTTGGCGGTACGGCGGCAAATCCTACTTTGTCCACAATCAGGAATTTCCGCGAAGAATACATGGAACACATTCATGACAAAAAATGCCGTTCGGGCAAGTGTAAAAGCCTTATGCGTTTTACTATTGATCCGGCAAAATGTATTGGCTGCGGAGTATGCGCAAAGAAGTGTCCTGCCAACTGTATTGCTGCCGAAGATGCGGCGAAGTATCCGGACAAGAAGAAACCTCCCTATGTGATTGATCAGGGCGCCTGTATGAAATGCGGTGAATGTTTCAAGGCATGTAAATTCAACTCAATTACAAAGGGCTAAAGGAGTAACATATGATAAACTTTAAAATAAACGGTATTCCTGTCCAGGTTGAAGAAGGAACCACAATTCTTGACGCGGCGAAAAAAGCGAATATCAAGATTCCAACCCTGTGCTACAATCCCGATCTTCCTCCCTGGGCATCCTGCGGCATTTGTATTGTCCGCATGGCCGGCAGTCCCAAAATGGTTAGGGCCTGTACTACTCCGGTGGACGGCGGATTTGAAGGAAAAGAAATAATCACCCACGATGCGGAGATCATTGGCACACGAAAAACAATTCTGGAACTGATCCTTTCCAATCATCCAAACGACTGTCTCCAGTGTCCCAGAAACGGGAATTGCGAGCTTCAGGAACTGGCAGCCGATTTTGGCATTCGGGAAAGTCCGTTCAGGAAGGTGCTTAATGGAATTCCGGTTGATGATTCCAACCCGTCCATTATTCTGAACCCGGAGAAGTGCGTCCGCTGCGGACGCTGTGTCAAGGTTTGCCAGGAAGTGCAGAATGTCTGGGCGCTGGAATTCCTCGGCCGCGGGATCAAGGGAAAAATTGCCAGTGCGGCGGATGCTCCTTTGGGGGAAAGCCCCTGCATCAAGTGCGGCCAATGCTCGGCCCACTGTCCGGTTGGTGCGATTTACGAACGGGACGATACACAGGAAGTCTGGGCTGCTCTGCAAAATCCCGACAAGCACACGGTGGTACAGATTGCCCCGGCAGTGCGTGTTGCTCTGGCGGAAGAATTCGGCTGTGAACCGGGAACCATCGCTACCAAAAAAATGTACGCCGCTCTGCGCCGGCTTGGTTTTAATACGGTTTTCGACACCAACTTTTCCGCCGACCTAACGATTATGGAAGAGGGAACGGAACTGGTAAAACGTCTGACCGAAAAGGGCAGTGTAATTCCCCTTATTACAAGCTGCTGTCCGGCCTGGGTTGATTATATGGAAAAATACTATGCCGATATGATTCCCAACTTTTCCACTGCCAAGAGCCCGCAGCAAATGATGGGAGCGATGATTAAGGCGTACTGGGCCGGAAAAGCAAGTGTTGATCCGGCAAAAGTATATTCCGTGTCGGTAATGCCCTGTACCGCCAAAAAGTGGGAAACCAAACGTAACGACGACATGAAGAGCGCCGGTGCAGGTTATGATGTAGATATTGCCATTACCACCCGTGAACTTGCCCGTATGATCAAACAGGCGGGTATAGACATAATGGCTCTTCCCGAAGAAGATGCGGATAACCCAATGGGACCGTATACCGGAGCGGGAACAATTTTCGGCGTAACCGGCGGTGTTATGGAAGCGGCCGTTCGTTCGGCTTTTTTCCTGGTAACCAAAAAAGAGCTGGACGATTTGAATTTTAAACCGGCACGAGGCCTTGACGGTGTAAAAGAAGCGGAAGTTGATTTCCAGAACGGAACAAAGATCCGTATTGCCGTAGCCCACCAGATGGGGAACATTGCCGAGGTGCTGGACAGAATTCGGGCAGCACGGGATGAAGGCAAGGAAGTGCCTTACCACTTTGTGGAAGTTATGGCCTGCCGCGGCGGGTGCATTGGCGGCGGCGGACAGCCCTACGGCTGTACCGACGAAATCCGCAAGCAGCGTACTGACGGCATTTACACCGATGACGAGAAATCCCAGTACCGCTGTTCACATCAGAACCCGTTTATCGACCAGGTATACAAGGAATTCCTCGGCGAACCCAACGGCCACAAGGCCCATGAGCTTTTGCACACCAAGTATGTGCCCAGGGAACTGTATTTGAAGTAACGCTAAGCTTTCTGTTATTGAAGGGCTGCCCTTGCTTTTTGGACAGCCCTTTTTTATTAGAAAATCCGGTTTAATATCCGGCAGTCATACATGATTATATGCAGAAGAAAGAGAATGAATTTGGATAATCTCCGTTATAGAAAATGTACAATCATTTTAACGCTGATCTTCTTTCTGATTATAACAGGCTGCGGCGAAAAATCAAAAAAATCATCTTTTGATATCAATTCTGTTCAATCGTACCGCAATATTCCCGGTGTTACTGATGAGGAGATAGCTGCGATAGAGACACTCAAATCCGAGCGTAAGAGTTTTTCTTTCGGGATGGTACCATCAACAGAAGTGTTCGCCATGCCTGATGGCAGGTACACGGGGTTTTCTGTTGAGTTCTGCGGGTTGTTGTCTTGTCTTTTTGATATTCCGTTTGTTCTGGATTTATACAACTGGGACACCTTAAAAAACGGAATTGACAGCGGAGCTATTGATTTTATCGGAGAGGTAACTCCTACGCCTGAACGGAGGCGGTTTTATTACATGACGCATCCCATTGCAGAACGCCCGCTGGGGGTTTTTACTTATGGGAATTCCGTAAACATTAAGAAAGAAAGCGATCTTAATGGACTCAGGATAGGCTTTCTTGAGAATTCGATTACAGCCCAATTCATTCTGAATATGTATCCCTTGCTGGAGTTTGAAATCGTAGATATACAGAACACCGGAGATGTGGTAGACAAATTCAAGTCCGGTATTATTGACGCATATATTGTGGATGCGAATTCGAGTTATGAGTTTATAAATTACCCCGATATTCATTCCAAAGTTCTTTTTCCGCTTGTTTATACGCCGGTTTCAATGACTGCCGCAAACCCCGAACTTCAGCCGGTTATTTCTGTGATGAATAAATATATTGAGGCGGGAGGAATTGATATTCTTAATGAGTTGTACAGAACAAGTAATCATGAATATGCAAAGTATGAGCTTGGCAGATCCTTCACCATCGAAGAAAGAACCTATCTGAACGGCCTGTCTGCGAAGCGTTCCAAAGTGCCTATCGCCATGGAGCCGACAAACTATCCGATCTCTTTCTACAACGAAAGGGATAAGGAGTTTCAGGGAATTGCGCTGGATATTCTGTCGGAAGTAAGCAGTCTTACCGGCATAGAGTTTGAAGTTGCGATCACCAAAGATATGAAATGGCCAGAGATACTCGAAAAACTTAAGACCGGCGAGGTGTCGTTGGTTACGGAATTGTTCCATACCGACGAACGGAAAAATGTTTTTTTATGGACTGATAAACCGTATGCAACTTCTCATTATGCACTTTTGTCAAAGTCGGATTATCCCAATCTTGAAATGTATCAGGTAAGGCGGGCGACTGTGGGCGTTGTTGCGGGAAGCGCTTACGAAGATGTTTATAATACATGGTTTCCGAATAATACCAATGTCAGGCATTATTATAATCATAATGAGGCGTTGGTTGCACTGGAGAGAGATGAGATTGATCTGCTTATGACATCGGAAAATATACTTCTCTCTCAGATAAATTACCGCGAAAAACCGGAATACAAGGCCAATATCATTTCCGGCGCATTGGCGACAGAGTCGTTTTTCGGACTGAATAAAAATGAAGATCAATTATGTTCAATTATTTGCAAGGCCCAAAATTATGTTAATACCGATGCTATAGTAAGAAACTGGACAAGCCGTGTTTATGACTATTCAAGAAAATTTGCCGATGAACGTTCCAAATATCTGTTTATATTCGCTGTCATGCTCTTTTCGTTTCTCGCAGTCCTGATTGTTCTCCTGATAAGAGTCAATCAGACAAGAAAACTGTATAAAAACCAGATGACAACCATTTCCGGAATATACAGGTCACTGCCGAATTTGGTATTCAGCAAGGACATAAATGGCAGGTACACAAGCTGTAACGTTGCTCTTGAAGGTTTAACAGGCCGTCCTGAATCGGAAATAATCGGTAAAACCCCCGTTGAAGTATATGCCCATGATAAGGAAATGGCTGAAAAATTTATGGTGCGGGATAAAAAAACTATAAATGAAAATTCCGAAAGAAAGGCAGAGGAATGGCTTACATATCCCGATCAGTCCCGCAGGCTTTTTGAAATAGTCAGTACTCCTTTGATACAGGATGACGGCACAGTAATAGGTTCACTGGGAATCGGAACTGACATTACAGAATATAAGGCTGCTGAAAAAGCGGCGCAGGAAGCGCTGAAGCAAAAAGATTCAGTTCTCTATACTCTTGAAAATATATTAAATAACCTGGAGACGATGATTTATATTAACGATCCGGATACCTGTGAAATACTTTTTATGAACGATATCATGAGGCAGCATTTTGGTATAGAGGGAGACGGTATCGGACAAATATGTTATAAAGTTCTTCAGTCCGGCATGAATGAACGATGCGATTTCTGCCCTTGTTACCAGCTTAACAAAGAACCTGATAAGGTTGTTGTATGGGAAAAAAGTAATTCGTTAACTAACCGTATCTATCGCAACGTTAATCGGTACATAAACTGGCTCGGCGGTAAAACAGTCCATTTTATGCAATCCATAGATGTAACCGACTTTATTACCGCAAGAGAAATGGCGGAAGCTGCTTCGTATGCAAAAAGTACCTTTCTGACAAAAATGAGCCATGAAATGCGCACCCCCCTTAATGCAGTAATAGGCCTGTCCGAGCTGATCCTTGAGGTTGGCGGAATAGATGAAGAAACTTATTCAAACCTTGAAAAGATATATAACGCCGGATCAACGCTCCTTTCTACGGTGAATGATATTTTGGATATTTCCAAAGTAGAAGCAGGCAAACTTGAACTGGTTGAGGCTGAATATGATGTTCCAAGCATGATTAACGACACTGTTGCGCAAAGCGTTATGCATATAGGGGAAAAACCGGTTGCGTTTAAGCTGGATGTAAACGAAGATTTACCCACACGCCTTTACGGAGATGAACTTAGGGTTAAGCAGGTTCTGAACAACCTTTTATCCAATGCATGCAAATATACCAGAGAAGGATTTGTAGAATTAACTATTTGCTGTACCAGAGAAGATGACGCAGTTTGGATACTTGCTTCTGTCCGTGATACCGGAATTGGCATAAAACCTGAAGAAACAAAAAATTTATTTTCTGATTATTCACAAATTGATGTAATGTCCAATCATAAAATCGAAGGTACCGGCCTTGGCCTTTCCATTACGGAAAAAATAGCGGCATTGATGGATGGGTCGATCAATGTAACAAGCGAATATGGGAAAGGCAGTGTTTTTACGGTAAAACTAAAACAAAAATATGTTTCTGATTCCGCAATAGGATCAGAAGTTGTAAACAGTCTGAGAAATTTTCATTATTCAACAGCCCGGCGTGACGAGAATTCGAAATTAATCCGTATCAGCCTGCCCTATGCGCACGTGCTGGTAGTGGATGATAATCGTACCAATCTTGATGTGGCAAAAGGTATTTTTAGGCTTTACAGGATAAAAACAGACTGCGTACAAAGCGGACAACTGGCTATAGATGCCGTCAGGGAAGAAAAGGTTAAATATAATGCAATTTTTATGGATCACATGATGCCAGGCATGGATGGAATTGAAGCTACCAGAATTATACGGGAAGAAATCGGAACCGAATATGCAAAAACGATACCAATCATTGCCCTGACAGCCAATGCCATTACAGGAAACGAAGAATTGTTTTTAAGTAAGGGTTTCCAGGCTTTTATCTCCAAGCCTGTTGAAATAGCCCGTCTGGATACTGTTATACGGGAATGGGTAAGGGATAAGGAGCAGGAAAAACTGCTCACAGACAAGCAGATACTTCCGTATACCCGCAGCGGACAGGACAGGCGATCCGGTATTGACAGACGGAGCAATAGCGGTAACAGGAGGACAACAGACAGAAGAATTGTCGGCAGCATGAACATTGCCGGGATTGACGTGGATAAGGGGATCAAACACTTCGATGGTAATGAGACATTGTACTTTACTATGCTGCGTTCTTTTGCAGTAAACACCCGTCCGCTTCTTGAAACAATAAAAGAGGTAAGCCGTGATAGTCTGGCTGATTACGCTATTACCGTTCACGGAATAAAGGGATCCAGTTATGGCATATATGCGGACATAACAGGATCCGGAGCGGAGGCTCTGGAAAAAGCGGCAAAGGCCGGAGACTTTGATTTTGTAAGCGCCAATAACAACGCCTTTATTGAGACAGCAGAAAAACTTCTGGATGATATCGAGAACCTGCTTGGCGGGATAGCAGTGAACCCAAAACCCAAAAAAGAAAAACCGGACCTGGAGTTGCTGGCGATAATTCTTAACGCTTGCAAAAATTATGATATCGAAAAGATAGATGCGGCAATGGCGAAAATAGACAGTTACGAATACGAGTCCGATGACGGACTGGCAGTCTGGCTGCGGGACAATGTAGATCATCTGGATTACGAGCAAATTGCTGAAAGGCTGTCGTCTTTGCTGAATAAAACAGAGATTTGATTGTATAGGCTGTCTCTATAAGGTTCTCTTTTTTATGGAAAGTTTTCCCGCTGAATATCGTGTGTGGCAATAAGTGTTTCTTCCAGAGCATGAATGGCGCTGTTTAAGTTTTGTGTTAAAAGCAGGGAATAAAGCATATCGATTACAGCAAGCTGGCTGATACGTGAAACCATGGCGCCGGGTCTGAGTATTTGTTCTGTAGAAGGCACCAGCAGGGCAAGATGGGCAAAGGAACGCAGTGAATTGCCGGTTTCTCCGGTGAGTGTGATAAGATTAGCTTCTTTTTTTCGAGCCCATTCTCCGACAGTAAGCATGGCAGGTGTTTCTCCCGAATATGAAATAACCAGAGCTGTATCTTCTTTGCACAGATTACATGCGGCGGTTATTTGTAAATCCGTGTCCATAGGAGCAGAGCAGGGGATGCCTATGCGAATGAGCTTTTGGTACATATCCTGGGCAACCAGACTGGAAGCTCCGATACCAAAAATATAATTCATTCTTGCGGAATTGATCATGTCTGCAGCCTGGCTTAAAAGGTGTATATCGCTTAAAGATTCAAGCCAGGCCATACTCCGCTGTATGCTGTCGATAATATCTTTTACTACGGTTGCAGGATCTTTTCCTGGTTCCAGATCCTGATTGGGAAGGTATCTTTTGGGAGAGCTGCGGAATACATCGTGGGAAAGCCGTATCTTAAAATCGGAATAACCTTCTGTTCCGATCCGGCGGCAAAACCGGACTATAGCTGCCTGGCTTACATCGCTTTGTTTGGCCAGTTCGGCAATATTGTAATAAACCGCTTTTTCCGGTTCGGACAGAACATAATCAGCTGCCTTTCGTTCCGCTTTGGGCAGAGCCGGTAATTGTTCTCTGATGGAAAAAAGAAGGCTGTCCAATTATGCTCCTTTAATATTTATACCGGTAATGCGGCCCTCCGCTTCGGCAAGCAATTCTTCGGCTTTTTCCCGGTTTACATTGAATAAAACCATTACAATGGCTGTCTTGGTTTTTCTGCCTGAAGCTTCAAACGTTTCTTCGGCCTGTTTTGCCGGACAGTTTGTTACTTCACGAATCATACGCAGCGACCTGAGAATTAATTTTTGATTTACCGGTTTCATATCCACCATGTAATTCCGGTATACTTTGCCCCAAAGTATCATTGCCGTGGTAGTAATCATATTGAGGATCATTTTTTGGGCTGTACCGGACTTCATTCTGGTGGAACCGGTAACTACCTCAGGGCCTACATCGGCGAAAAGTTTATGTTTAACTTTTTCGAAGGTCTTTGAATTTTGATTACAGCTAATCGAAGCAGTTACGGCTCCGAGTTTTCCGGCATATTCCAGGGCTCCCAGCACATAGGGCGCCTGGCCGGAAGCGGTGATCCCCACCAGCACATCACGTGAATCGAAATTTAAAGCTTTTAGTTCCGAAATACCGGCTTCAGAATCGTCTTCTACCGCTTCGATTGAACTGGTCAGAGCCTTTTCACCTCCGGCGATTAGCCCTTGAACCAGTGATGGGTCAGTTCCGTAAGTGGGGGGGCACTCCGAAGCGTCTAATACCCCCAGCCTGCCGGAAGTGCCGGCACCTATGTAGAAAAGCCGGCCTCCGCTTTTAAAAGCCTGAGTTATATCTTCTGCCAAAGCTGCAATTTTGGGCAATATTCGGCCTACAGCCGGGGCTACTTCGCTGTCTTCTGTATTAATAATTTGTACAATTTCCAGCGCTGATTTGGAGCTAATGTCAGCAGAACGTTCATTTCGCTGTTCTGTACTGTAGTTTTCCAGAGGATCACTGTCCATAATCTAATGGTAGAGTTAAAATATGCTTCTGTCAAGAAATTTTATTTCATTTTTTAATATTTTTCATAAATTTTACGATTTTTTTAAAAAAAACTTGCAAAATTTAAACAATTGATGTATACTATTGTTGTGGGAATTATAGGCTACTGCCAAGAATTTGAAGCCCAGGTAGTGGAACTCTGGAACAAAGTCTTGCGGACTGATCCGGTTACCATAGGAAAATTCCGCAAACAGGCTCTTTTTGACGATAATTTCGATCCTGCTCTATGCAGTGTTGCCATTGAAGGTGATATACCGGTTGGCTTTATACTGGCCACCAAACGAAAATTTCCCTATTTGGAACGAGGTCTGGAACCGGAACGCGGCTGGATCAACGTTCTGTTTGTAGATGAAGGGTTTCAGCGGAAAGGGCTTGGTACGAAACTTCTTCTGGGTGCAGAAGAAAGGCTTGCTGAGCTTGGAGTAAAAAACATCACCTTTGGGGCGTATTCTCCCAATTATTTTTTTCCCGGTCTTGACTGCGTAAATTATCCCGGTGCCAGAGCATTTTTTGAAAAACATGGGTACAAGGCCGGAGAAGAAGCCTATTCAATGAAAAAAGACCTTCATGGTTTTTATCTTTCCAAAGAAGCGCTGGCAAAAAAAACAGAAGCCGAAAAAAAAGGATATACGTTTATTAACTTTAGTTACCGTTATGCCCTTGAACTTCTGGAATTTGCCAAAACCGAATTCGGCGGCGGCTGGAAACGCAATACCTTAATCAGTATGCAGAATAATCTGGCTGAAGATTGTATTTTATTGGCGCTGAACAAGGCTGGAAAAATTGCCGGGTTTTGTATGCGGATGATTGATGGAAATCCTCTGCGTTTCGGCCCTATAGGGATAGCGGAATCGGAACGGAATGCCGGGCTTGGCGGAATTCTTTTTGATCTTCAGCAGGCGGAGATGGCAAAGCGGGGTCTTTATTCGCTTTTCTTTATGTCTACAGATATACCGGGAAGACGTTTTTATGAACGGCACGGCCTTAGTGTATTCCGGACATTTACCGATTACAGGAAGCAGTTATGAGTACGATAAAACGGGTGGTCAGTATAGGCGCCCATTCGCTTGATGCGGAACTCATGGGAGGCCCTCTTCTGTTAAAATATGCCAGGAACGGCGCCCGCTGTACCTTGATCCATGTAACCCAGGGAAGGCTTGAGGATCCGGCGGCAACGGAAGAAGCAAAAAAAGCCTATTTGCAGGAACTCCTTAATCAAAACAAACGGGCTGCGGAAAAACTCGGAGCGGATACAATCTGGCTTGGGTATGTTTCCAGTACCATGCCAACGCTTCCCGAATTTCAAAAACGCCTGTCCGATTATTTTATCGAAGAAAAAGTGGAACTGGTAATTACCCACTGGCGGGGTTCCATGCATCCGCGGCACATCAATACCCACGATGCGGTTACCGAAGCGGTAAAACAGCTCCGACAGCAGGGAAATAACATTAAACTGGTCTATGGCGAGACTTTTGAGGATTTGGTTGGCTTTATACCGCAGGCGTATTTTTCTCTTGACGAAGCGGAAAAAGAGCAATGGTTTTCCGCCCTGCGGGAATACCAGGTGTTTAAGGGAGAAATCAACGATTTTCCCTATGTTCCTTATTACACCACTAACGGTAAAGTCAGAGCTGTTGAATCCGGCAACAAGGATTTTACAGTTTGTTATATGCATGCATCATTGATTGAACAGGAACTTTTTTAGGAGTGAATATGGGAAAGGTATATGTACGGGTTGACGACCGGCTGATTCACGGCCAAACCATAGTTGCGTGGTGTCCGACTTTAAAAATCAAAGAAATTATCGGCATTGATGATGAAAGTGCCAGGAACCCCACTCTTAAATCGATCATGACAATGAGTGTTCCTCCGAACTATAAGACTCACATTGTTACTACGGAAGAGGCCATTGAACTTTTAAAGAAGGGAAGTGAGTTAAACCGGTTGGTGATCGTAAAAACCCCGTCAAAACTCAATCAAATTGCAGAAAGCATCAAAGGCTGTGAATGTATTTACCTGGGAAACATTTCAAAACAGTCTGACAGGGTGCATCAGCTCATCAGCGGGGTGGGAATTTTTTGCCTGAGCAAACAGGATGTAGCGGACATAGACGCGCTGGTTAAACAGGGCTTTGAGGTGAATTTTCAGCAACTGCCGAATACGGCAAAAACCGGCTGGGATTCATTCAGAAAAACAATATAGAAGGAGAAGAGAATGACGACGGCTCAAATTGTACTGATTGGCCTGTTCATCTATCTGGGATCGATAGGCTCAATTGTAGGGAACACCCTGGGATGGTATAACCTTGGGCGGCCACTGGTCGCTTCCTTTGTGGTTGGCTGTATCATGGGGAATGTTCCTGCGGCGATGGCTGTAGGCATACCGCTACAGATCATGTATATGGGGAACGTAACCCCCGGCGGCGCTGTGGCATGGGATCTTTCCTATGCAACCTACATTGGAACTGCGGGAGCGCTGGTCTTTGGCAGGGGTATGGGAACTACCGAACTTATCGGTCTTGCGGTTGTATTTGCCGGTGTCGGAGGCTTTGTAGGTCAAATGATGTGGAACCTTACCTATGCTTTGAATCTGCCCCTTAACCGTGTTGCATACAAATATGCGGAAGCCGGAGAGGTAAAAAAGATGTTTGTTCCCAATGTCGTTTTGGGTCAGCTAATCGGATTCCTGTGCCGCTTTATCCCGGCAGTAATCGTTCTTACTTCGATGACTGCAGCTTCGGCGCAAACCGACTTTGCTTCCCTGATTCCCGGCTGGCTTACCACAGCATTGGGCGTATTCGGCGGAATGATGGCCGCCCTTGGTATGGGGATCATACTCTCCTTCCTTTACAAGAAGCAGTACCACTTTGTAATTTTCCTGGCAGGTTTTATTTTGGTTACCTACCTTAAACTCAGCATCATGGCAGTGGCGGTTATCGCTATTATTACCGCTGTTCTGTACTATGTTGCGGCATCCAGAAAGGAGGCGGCATAATGGCTAAAACAATCAGCGATAAAACCTTAAAAAAATCGTTCTTTAACTGGTTTTTCTGGAACGGCTGTTCACAGCAGGCCGAGTCCATGCTGGGCATGGCCTTTGGTCAGGCAATGGCGCCGGTTATCGACGAACTGTACGACAGCAAGGAAGAAAAAGCCGAAGCGCTTAAACGGCATATCACACTGTTTAATACCGAATCCCAGGTTGGGTCGATTTGTAACGGCATAGTCTGCGGTTTGGAAGAAGCAAACGCCAACAAACAGTGTTCGCCCGAACTTATTTCCGGCGCCAAGGTGGCCCTTATCGGTCCCACATCCGCCATTGGAGATTCACTGTGGGTAGCAACGATTATTCCGATACTGCTTACCATTTGTCTTTCCATAGCACAGGCAAATCCTTCCACGGCCTGGCTTGGTCCGGTTTTGTATATGATTATATACCCGGTTGGGACCTGTATCCTCAGTTGGTTCCTCTTTAAGCTGGGAAAGAAATCCGGTCTTGAAGGCATGCAGAGCTTAATGGCGACAGGCAAACTCAACACCCTGACGGAAACGATGACGGTGCTGGGGCTTCTTGTTGTCGGCGCACTTACCGCTTCCTTTGTGTCTGTTACCCTGCCGATCATTATTACCCAGAATGTGTATGATGCGGTAAATAACACGGTTTTGGAAAATCAGGTAATCTTTAACGCAGATAATGTAGTAAACGCTATTTTCCCAAAACTGCTGCCGATGGGACTGACCCTTTGGGTGTATCATCTTTATGCAAAAAAGAAATTCTCTCCTCTTGCTTTAATGGGAATTATACTTGTCCTGGCTCTTGTATTAACCTGGCTGGGATACACAACAGGATTCTACGGTTAATTGTTTCTGATAGAGGGCTGCCCGGGAAGTAAAGGCTTCCTGGACAGTTCCTCTCTTATAAAGTTTTAAAATAGCTTTTCATTATTTCACAAAAAGCAGCCATCTCTTTTGGTTGAATGTCGCCGATATTGGCGATGCGGAATGTGGCAGCATCGCTGAGTTTTCCCGGATAAATGGTAAAGCCTTTTGATCGTGCAAGGTCGTGGAATTCTGTAAAACTGTATGAACCGGTTGCAGGTTCATTAATTGCCGTAATAAGCCTGGATTGCGCTTTTTCATCAACAAGCATGGAAAGCCCTAGCTCTTTAACCGCTTTGACAAGGATTTCCCAGCACTCGGAGTACCGGCGGTAACGGCCCTCTATGGTTTCGTTTTTTGTTTCGATGATTGCCTGACGCAGGGTGTACAGCGTTTGCACCGGCGGGGTAAAACGGGTTTGTCCTGTTTTGATGAAATAACTGTACTGATCCCAGAGGTTCAGGTAATAGCTGCGCATTGGATAATTTTTTATTTTTTCCAGCGCTTCCTTTCTGCAAAAAACCAGCGCCGCACCGGCCATGCCCTGAATATTTTTATTGGAAGTGGAAGACATAAAATCAAAACCGTCCCGATCCATGTCAATTGGAATGGCGGCAAAAGCGCTTACTGCATCTACAATGGTAGTGATGCCATGATCTTTACAAAAACGGCAGAGTTCCGGTGCAGGATTTAATAGGCCGGTGGTTGTTTCGTGGTATACAATGGCAAAGTGGGTATAGCTGCCTTCGGCAAGGCGGTTTTTAACAGCCCCTGTGTCAGGCAAAAGATGTCCGGGACTTTTAATTACATCGTGGGGAATACTGTACGATGCGGCAATTTTCGCAAAACGTTCTCCGTAAGCTCCGTTATCCAAAATAAGGAGTTTTGCATCCTGTGGTACGCAGGAAGAAATCATCACCTCATCTGCTGCGGTACCGGAACCGCCAAAAAGGACTGTTTCTGTTTTTCCCTGCTTTCCTACCATGAGTGAAAGTTCCGATGTAACCCACTTCATAAGATCGCCGAACTCTTCTTCGCGCGGGCAAATATCCGGGCAGACCTGGGCATATTTTACCCCGCCGGTGGTAGTGGCCGGTCCGGGATTTAACAGCAGTTCCCGTCTTGCCTCCCTTATACTTTCGTTTTCCGCAATCCGGGGATAAACCTGTTCCAGTGCCATTGCCAGATGATTGTCGTCGTCTACTTCCCTCCAGGCATAGTATTCAATTTTACGGATGTATATGGGATTGGCCAAAGTACTGCTTACAGCAGACATGGCAGCTTCGTAATCCATTTTTGGTTTTTCATTTTTGTTGGCATGATAATATTCTGTCATAGCGTCAATGGTTGATCTTTGAAGCTTTGTGATTCCAACCAGTTCTGCATAAACTGAAGCAAGATTTTCTTTCTTTTTGGAATTTCCCAAAAGCTCATGATCTCCGCCGGCTTCCAGATACACTTCATCGCCGGAATTGGTTGTTCCTGATGCCAGGATTAAATTGGAACGGCTGTCGTTCTGCAGCACGAAGAGCCCTATACTGTCGTATATCAGATCGGACTCCAGAACAAGAAGCATATCGTTGTTTTTGGCGGAAATTTTGTCTGAATTTTTGGCTTTTTCTGCGCAGAGCGCCAGAGTCGCCATGCTGCCGTTGTTTTCGTAATTATCGTTGTGTATCAGGGAAACAAGGGGATATTTTTCGGCAAGCCGCTCGTACCATTCGGCACAATGGCCGGTACCGATTATTATTTCTTCGATGCCCGCTGCGATACATTTTTTTACCGATTGTTCTACTATGGGGCTTCCACCTATTTCCAGAAAGCCCTTGGGCATAAAAGTTCCTTTTTCTTTAAGCCGGGTACCCATACCTGCTGCTACAATAATTGCCTGGGAGATCATTTTTACTCCTTTACTTTCCGGTATGTATATAATTGATAAAGCGCCGTGCGATATCCGGCGGTCTTTCTTTGGGACGCGACAAATCTTTTGAAGACCGCAATCCCACAGGACAGTATACAAAAACAAGTCCGCGCTGTTCACTCCAGGTTTTTGCACATTCTTCCAGTTCTTCCGGCGTGTTTACGGCAATTGCCGAAGAATAACCTGCAGCTAAAGCCAGGCGGATAAAATCCACACCCGGCGCAACGGTAAATTGTCCGCCGGTTGATTCATGACAGCGGTTGTCGAACAGAACGTGGAACATTGCGGCAGGTTTATAGTAAGCATTTACCGCAAGGGAGCCCATCCGCATAAGAAGTGAAGCGTCACCGTCAAGGACAATTACGGATTTATCGGGTCTGGCCAAAGATAGTCCCAGGCCAAGGGAAGATATGCAGCCCAATGAACCGACCATGTACAGGTTATTGGGATCATCTCCCAGTTCATATAGTTCCCGTCCTGTAAATCCGGTAGTGGCCAGGTAAAGGCCTTTATCGCCGGTTCCTTTTTTTACCGCCCTGAGCATTTCCGTTCGCTGATAAAGGGGAGTAGCATCCGGTAATGCGGTAATCGCCTTCTTTAATTCAATTTTTGAAAATGTTTCCTTTTTTACAATAAAGAAAAAACTTCTTCCTTCCGCTATACATTTATCTGCAGCATCAAGCTGCTTTAGCGCTTCGCTTTCGCTGCCGGAAAGAACCGCATAATCAATGTGCATGGTTTCAAGCATCTTATCGGTAATAACGCCCATTAGTTCGTGCTGCGGCTCATCTTTAAGACCCGGTTCGCCGCGAAGTGAAACAAAACACAATACGGGAATCCGAAAAATCGCATTAAGGGAAGTAAGTGGAGAAACAGCGTTGCCAAGACCTGAATTCTGCATTAACACAACCGGCTTTTTTCCTCCCAAAGCGGCGCCTGTGCAGATTGCTACAGCATCCCCTTCGTTGGCGGCCATAACATAGAAAGCTTCGTTAATTGCGTAGTTGATAAGATCCTTCAGGAACGAACAGGGAACGCCTGAATAAAAATCAAAGTTACGTTCTTTAAGCGCTTTTCCGAAAGCTGCCGTATCAAGCATAAGTGTTCCTTTACTTTGTTCCGGGAATTAATTCCAGAATTTCCTTAATCGGCATACACAACTCGTCCGCCTCCAGAGAACGGCTTTTGTCCAGGATTAACCGGGCAGTCTTGTACATGGCCGGATAGGAAGATCTGAGCATGTGGTTTGCATAGATAATGATATTCGCCCCCCAGGAAACCAGCTCTGTTTCTGTAAAATGGTTGTAGGTTGTGGGAACCAGTACCAGAGGTATAGCTGAATATTCTTTGCGGAAACGCATACAGAATTCCTTAATATCTTCTCCGCTTTTTTCTTTGCTGTGAATCATAATCCCGTCCGCACCTGCCTTAACGTATGCAAAGGATCGGAGCAGCGCTTCTTCTACAGTTCCCCCTGCAATAAGGCTTTCCAGACGCGCGATGATCATAAATTCTTTGGTAACCTGGGCTTTTTTTCCCGCCTCGATTTTTTCGGAGAATTCTTCAACAGGGGCAAGTTGTTGTTCAACTTCTGTACCAAACAGCGAATTCTTTTTTAAGCCCATCTTGTCTTCGATAATTACCGCAGAAATTCCATTGCGTTCCAGGGTACGGACGGTAAAAACAAAGTGTTCGCTTAAACCTCCGGTGTCGCCGTCGTATATAATAGGTTTTGTCGTACATTCCAGAATTTGGGTAAGATCCTGAAGCCTTGTGGTAATATCAACCGCTTCGATATCCGGTTTGCCCTTGCTGGTTGAATCTGTAAGGCTCGATGACCACATACCGTCGTAGCGGTGAATGCCGTCCTCTTTAAGGAGTTCCAGGTTTTCCACGATCAGCCCTGACAGCCCTGAATGAGCTTCCATTATTCGCACGATGGGCTTGGCGGCGATAAGACGGCGCAGGGTTTTAAGCCGTATATCCGGGGTAGTACCGATAGAGCCCAGCGACTCACTAAAGGCTGTGGAATTAATCCCTTTGGTGTAGGGAATCTCTACTACTTCGCCTCCCCATTCGGCCATTACCTTAAACACTTCTTCCCGCTCGCGTGCAAGTATTCCTGTTTTCCAGTCGTCTCCGTGGATGATAATTTCGGGCCTGTATTTACGGAGATTGGGGATATAGCTCCAGTCTTCCTGCGGAACTACTTTGCTTACATACTTTATGGTTTCTACCACCTCTTTACGCTGTTCGTAGGAAAGATAGGGCAGTCTTTTATACCGGGCAATTGCCGAATCGGTTAACAGGCCTGCCAGTACTTCTCCGCGCAGGGATCCTTCCCTGAGTATGTTGATAATTCCCGGATGTATTATGTCTGCGGTCATGCCCACATATACGGTTTTCATATTGTTATTATATGCAGGAAAACAATTTTATGCTAAGCTATGACCATGAAAGTAGTGGTTATGGGCGCCCAATGGGGCGATGAAGGGAAGGGTAAGATTGTTGATTATCTGGCAAACGAAGCCCAGATTATCGTCCGATTTGCAGGCGGCGCCAATGCCGGACACACAATAGTTATTGGCAACGAAGAATATGCGCTGCATCTGATTCCTTCAGGTATACTCTACCCCGATAAGCTGGTGGTTCTGGGGGCAGGGATGGTGATTGATCCCAAAGCTCTTTTTGCCGAACTGTCCATGCTGAGCGAGCGGGGTATTGATACTGCGGGCAGGGTTTTTATTTCCGACCGCGCCCATCTTGTTCTTCCCCGTTACATCCAGGTTGATAAAGAGCGTGATCTTGCCCGAAAAAAACCCATAGGCACTACAGGCAGGGGTATTGGAATTACCTATTCCATGAAAAGTGACAGAGAAGGTATAAGGCTTGCCGATCTTTCGTGGAAAGAAAAAATGGATGAGCTGGAAAGAGAAGACAGGGACTTTTTGGAACCGTACCTTGACCGGCTTAAAGCCATGACCATTGACCTTGCTTCTTTTATTAAGCATCGTAAAAATGCACAAACCCTTTTTGAAGGGGCACAGGGTGCACTCCTCGATCTGGACATGGGAACCTATCCCTATGTATCCAGCGGTATGTCATGTGCAGGAGGGGCAGCAATCGGGGGCTGTATTGGTCCGCGGGCACTGGACAAGGTGCTGGGAGTTTTTAAGGCATACTCTACACGGGTAGGGAACGGCCCTTTCCCCAGTGAATTTGATCCAAATTCGGAGGATGAGTTGTGCAATTTTGTCCGGGAAACAGGCAGGGAATACGGCGTAACTACCGGGCGCCCCCGCCGCTGCGGGTATCTGGACCTCGTTGCTCTCCGCTATGCCTGCTTTACCAATTCAATTGACGCTCTGGTAATGACCCACCTGGATGTATACGACACGTTATCTGAGATTAAAGCCTGTATAGCTTATCGTATTGGCGATAAAATGATAGAAGATTTTCCGGCTTCAATTCCGGCCCTTAATTCCGCCAAGCCGGTACTTCGCAGTTTTTCCGGCTGGAAACAACCCCTTAAAGACAGGCTGAGCTACGAAGAGTTTCCTCTGGAAGCAATGGAGTATATTGAATTTATAGAAAGATTCTGTGAAACTCCCATCGAAATTGTTTCTGTCGGTTACCGGCGCAGGGAAACAATAATCCGGAAAAGCCCCTGGCGGTAGCTTTTTCCTAAAACTGCGAATATTCTGTTCGGTGTAGTTTCGGAAATAGCTCAGTTAATTATGTTTTTTCTTTTGAGCCTATCAGGGTAAAGGTAAGTCCGCACTGATAGCGGGCTGTAAGATTATCGGGATTGTTTAATTTACCGTTTCCGTAAAACCCTACGCTGCCGGACTGGAATTGTTTTGCATTTGCGTACAGCCTTCCCCATTCTTTTCCGTTCCCGTCAAGGATAATCACCTGCAAAGCCGCTGGGGCTTTTTCGTCTTTTGCCGCCATAATGTACTCCCGGTTTAATCTAAGTTCCTTTTTCTGCCCAGAAGAAGACTCGAACTTCCATACCACCAAAGGCACTAGTACCTGAAACTAGCGTGTCTACCAATTCCACCATCTGGGCCTGTATATAATATAGAGGAGACAGGTAAAAAAATCAAGGGCACCTTATGGGATGCTTCCAGGAATCATTCCTCCGCCTTAAACTGGGCGATTTCCTGTATCCCCAAACTATTGGATATTTCCCGCCAAAAACCGCCTGCTGCATGAAACACGATTTTTTCGGTATAAAACATGGTACAAAATGAGCATCTTTGCCGCCTAAAGCAGGGAAGGAATGGTTCAGGCTGCAGGCGGCTGACTTGCCGCCGCTTTTATTTTGACAAGCGTGTTTTTGGCATGCAGGCGTTCATTGTTTGAATATTTTTCGGTACGGAAAATTACAACCAGAAGATTCCATATATTTTTGATACTTTTGAATTTTACATTTATAAAACATAAACTTTTTACAATCCAGGGGAATATCATTTCTTCTTTTTTTTCCCATGTTCCCGTGTGTTTCTTCTGATGAAGTCCCTGCAGGAAAATAAAAAGAAGCCCTGTCGATTTTTCGGTATTTATCGAGGCAAGAGCATCTATTGTTTTATTGATTTCTTCATAATCCGGCTCTGTGCTGATCACATTATTTATGTATGATTTTTCAAGGCTGTCATAAACAGAATCGTCCGCGTATCCTGTCTTTACTATTATCTCAATTGCCGCTTTTCTCATCGCGCTTTGGCACTTGCGGGCATTGTCGCTTGCGTTCATACAGCTTTCCCAGCCATTTTTTAACGCAAACGCGGCGCTTTTAGCTTTTACAGAATCAATTTCAATTTTATTTTCTGCCATGGTAAATACGATGCCTTATATTATAGCATGTTTTGGAAGAATGAGGAAGAGGTTCCCGCCCTCATAACCCTTCTTCAAACCTGACGTATTTGTACGTACCGATGTTCGCCGCATTGTAAGAGGCTTCCTGCGATCCGTCTGTGTTTGCGCTTGCCGTTACCTTTACGCCGGTGGCGGACACCGCCGGCGCTATGTCGAACGCGCTTGTACCGCCTATAACAGTGATCGGAGCGCTGTAGGGGAGGGATGGTTCATCAACGGTGATGGTGATGGTTCCGCCGCCTAATTCGTTACTAATCGCCACACCCTCTCGTGCGTTGTTGTTGCGTATGGTGCCGCCGCCGATTGTTATGGTTCCTCCATAGTTAAAAACCGCATAGCTGTTGTCGCCGTCGCAGCGTATTGATCCGCCGCCGATATTTACAATGCATTCGTTCGTGTTCATAATCGTAAAGCTATTGTCATCGTCGCTGTATACCGCGCCGTCAAGGACTGTTACGGTGCCGACCGTGTTCACAATAGCCAGGCCGCCGTCACCTATGGATCCCACCGCGCCGCCCTCTACAATTACGGTACCGTAGCCATTATTCATAATTGCGATGCCTCCTGAGATTGCGAGTACGGTGCTGTCTTCGGTAACCCATATTTCGCCGCCGTCATTATAAATTGATTTTCCGCTGCCGACGGATTTAATCATGGCGTCGCCGGATACTATCAGGCAGCCGCCGTTTATGATCACCGTGTCCACCGCAAACCCGGCAGTTGACGCCGTAACTGTCCCGGTACTCCTGCCGCCGCCGGTGCTGTCGGTGATGCCCAGTATGCCGGTTCCGTTGTGCTGGATTGCCGTCCCTGAGCCGCCGTCCAGCGTGTTGCCATTCAGGTCAATGGTGATGCCGCCAAAACCTTTTGTAATGGTAACTGTAACGGGCTCCGTTAGGGTGATGTCCTTCAGTATCGTAATGGTGTCACTCTCCTCCGCCGCGTCTACCGCCTCTTGCAGGGTGGTGTAGGTTGTTTCGCCGATTTGGGCTACGGGGTCGAAGGTGTTGTCATTACCCGATCTGCCCTTGCAAGCGATCATTGTGAATCCAATCACCGCTATTATGACAACGATGCCGAACAGGTGTACGTTTCTTCTGTTTTTCATCTTTTTTCCTTAAACATTTGGTTCAATGTATCAGAAGTTTCCCGTCAAAAACCGTCTTTTGCATGAAACATGAAAAATTCGGCATGAAACATGAATTTGAAGGCGATTGCGAATTTCGCCCGGATATGCTACTCTTGCCCTATGACCATAACGCAAACCGTAGAAATCCCTGAAAACCATAGGCTGACGATTGATGTTCCCCGCGAAGTGCCGGCGGGGCGGGCTGAGATAGTGTATTTTCCAGCTCCTGTGGACGACTGCCCGCTGTGCGCCCCCTACCGCCACCCCGAAACCGGAAGGTTGGTTCCGAACGCCGAAACTATCGCCGCTATTGAGGAAGGCAGGGCTATGAGGCGCGGGGAGATTCCGGGCAAACTGTATACTTCTTTTGACGAAATGCTGGCAGATTTGGACACAGACGACTGAACCATGCTGAACCAACGATTTACCGGGCCTTTCAAGAAAGACCGCAAGCTGATGAAAAGGCAAAACAAGGATATTGATAAGCTTACTGAGATAATGGCTATGATTGTCAACGAGAGACCCTTGCCGCCGGAGCGTGAAAACCACCCGTTGCACGGAGAATGGAAGGGTTGTCTTGAATGTCATATTCAAGGTGATTGGGTATTGATCTACGAAATTGACCTTGCAGAAAATTCCGTTACTTTTAAGCGTACCGGTTCTCACGCTGATATGTTCTAATTCCTCCCCCCTCAATTACTCCTATACCCCGTCGCGTAATTAATCGTGCAGCTCCGCCCGTACCACGTATGGGGGCCGAAGCCGGTGCCGGTTTGCGTGTACACGTTGTTCAGCATGTTTGTCCGGTGGCCGCGGTCGGGAACGCCGTCGTCAACGAGCAGGTCAACGACGATGTCCCTTCCGGTGGTTGGGCCGTAGGCTATGTTTTCGCCGCCGCCCGTCATTTGGCCGGTGAAAACGCCGTACCGGCTCATGCGGATAGTGGGCGTGCTGTTGTCGCTGCCGTTGTGGCCCCTTTCTCCGGTTCCGCCCTGGTCCGCTACGTGGTCTTTGGCGGCGAGGGAAAGCCCCCGTTCCGGCCGTAATATGCCGACGGCGGCGGCCCTGTTTAACGCGGCTATACAGTCATTGACCGCGGCTGCCCCTTCCTGTGTTGTGCGGGCCATCTGTCCGGGCGCCGAATACACGTTGCCGCCGAAGTATTGCAGCATGGGCTGGATATACAACCTGGCGTATTTTTGGGGGTCGCTTCTTGCCTTGTTCTGTTCCAGGATTACGTCTTTCTCAATGGCGCTTAAATAGTCGGCGTTTGCGGCGGTGTCAAGCAGGGCGATGTTCCAGTTTGCGGCGTCAGGGTCGGCCCGTACTTGCGCCGCACGGGGAGCCAATGAAGCGGCCGCCTTCTCGACGGTTACGATGCCGTTAATCATCCACCCTGACGCAGTGGGGGACTGGCCGGATAAGATCGCGGTATTGGACTGATAGCTCCCGCCGGTAAGCTTGACCGCGTCCCCGGAGCGCAGGGTTTTACCCACGGCTTCATAATAGTTCCCGGTTCCCGTATTGCCCAGGGAATAGAAAGCGCCGCTGCCGTCTTCCAGGTTGATTTGCCAGTGGCCGTATATGGGGCACTTGAAACTGGAGTATACGGTAAAGTACCGCGGCTCCCCCCTTGTTACGGGCGCAAATGAAGCGGCCGCCTTCTCGTAGGCAAAGTTGTGATTTAAAATCTGCCTGCGGCCGTCAGGATATAAAAAATAGGTTCCGCCCGTTACCTTGACCACATCCCCCATGCGCAGGGTCATTGTGCTTATGTCGAACCTTTGGCCGGGTACGGGTTGAGGGCTGTCGAACCCCATGCTATACGCTTTGCCGTTGCCGTCATCTATAAAAATTGACCAGGCCGTGGTAATCGGGCACCAGAAACCGTTGCTGGCCACGGTAAAGTACCGCGCTTCCGGTGGTATGGGCGTGGTGGCTGTGCCGTTTCCGGCGCCCACTCTGACACCGCCTACGGTAAAGTTCCACACCGTCATAGGTGTTGTTTCTACAAAACTGCTGAAGGTTTTGTAAGCCATCGCCGAGGACAGCGGCGCGCCTTCTTCATACACGATGAATGAGTTTCTGTTCCAGTCAGTTCCCGATGCGCAGCGGATTTCTATCCGGTCGCCCGTGTTGGCCCGGAATTTGAATTGATTGTGGATGAGCCACTCGGCAGTGTTTGGGGCGCTGTCATCGGCCACCCGCACGTTGTCCGCAAGGCCGTAGCGCACGGTTCCGTTTACGCTGATCCGCAAAAAGCCGCTTCCCATCCAGCCGTAATCTCCGACATTGAACATATCAATAACGATGGTTCTGTTCCCGGTTCCGTGGATGGCGGAAGTCGGTGCAGACTGAGGATACGTGCCCGCTTGTTTGCCGGCCCTGTTGTAAGTGAGAGCATAGAGGGTACCGTAGGCCAGCGTGGTATCTCCCAGTACTACATTTGCCCCAAGGGTAACGCTGAACAGCGGGTTGCCCCTAAACACATTTATCCCAATGGAGGTAACGCTGTCGGGAATGGTAATGCTGAACAGTTGGTTGTTCTCAAACGCTTCTTCCCCAATGGTGATAACGCCCTGGGGTATGGTAACGCCGGTCAGTTGACTATTCCTAAACGCCCTGTTCCCAATGGTGGTAACGGGTATGTTGTTTATCCGCGCGGGTATCACCACATTGCCGCCTGATTTACTATAGCCGGTTATGGTTACGGCGGTTGGGGTTGCGGAATAGGTGAAATCGCCTGAGGTACCTGAGGTTCGCACGACCGCTTTCGCGGGCGGATACGAGCCCGCACGCCGGTCGCCGTCGGTGTAAGCGCTCGCAAGGGCGGCATTGCCCAGCGCATTCGTTCCCAGCGCTACATTTGCCCCAAGGGTAACGCTGGTCAGTTGGTTGCCGTTAAACGCCTCGTTCCCAATGGCGGTAACGCTTGGGGGTATGGTAAGAGCACTCAGGCGGCTGTTGTAAAACGCCCAGTTCCCGATGGTGGTAAGTTTACTCGTGGGGGTAAAAGTAAGGCTGATCAGTTGGTTGTTCGCAAACGCCGCCTCCCCAATGGTGGTAACGCCGTTGCCAATGGTAAGGCTGGTCAGTTGGTTTTTGTAAAATGCCTGAATCCCAATGGTGGTAACGCTGTTGCCAATGGTAACGCTGGTCAGTTGGTTGATGTTAAACGCCCCGTTCTCAATGCTGGTAACGCT
>WRIX01000021.1:25182-29798 GCA_009782495.1 Treponema sp. | reverse complement strand
CGCAGCACAGCATCATCAATACGCTCCATCGGAACAATCCCTTCTTCGACGAGTTCTTTTAGCAAGGAAATAAATATCATCCAATTTGCACGCCCGTTGGTTGCCATGTACATATCGACACCGGCATTAATCGCATTGGCAATTTGCGCCTTAAAACTGCCCCCCGATAATTGTATAAATGCCGCCCAATCAGAAATTATAAAGCCCTCGAACCCCATATCTTCCTTTAATAAACCGGTCAGAAGTTCTTTGCTTTCATGCATTTTTATTCCATTAATGCTGGAATATGACGGCATCAGTGAAATTGCGCCCGCATCAATAGCTGCCCGGTACGGCGGAAGTATGCGTTCAATTCCGGCCCGATCCAGCAGCGCATTACCCTGATTGTGCCCGTCTATTGTCTGTCCTTCGCCCAAAAAGTGCTTCATGCACGCAGCCGCTCCGCCTTCCTGTAAACCTTTGACAAAATTTGCACCCATTACGGTAACAATCTCAACATTTTCGCTGTAGCTTTCGTAGGTACGGCCCCAGCGTATGTCTTCTGCCACACCAAGCACCGGCGCAAAATTCCACCGTACGCCGGTTGCCAGCATTTCATCCGCAGTAATACGCCCTGCCGTGTATGCCGCTTCTGCACCCCGCTGCGGATCGCCTGCGGCTATAGCGCCTAACCCTACATTGTGCGGTAAAACCGTCGCATCCAATACAACTGCATTACCGTGTACGGCATCAAGCCCGTAGATCACCGGGATACCCAGCCGTGTTTGCAGGGATTCTTCCACAAAAGCGTTGGTCATGCCGACCCAGCCTTCCGGCGTGTTTTCTGCCGGTGTTGAACCGCCGCCGCTCAGGATCGAACCAAGAAAATATGTTTTGATATCGCCTTCGCGGATGTCCCCGCGTTCAGCCTGTGTCATCTGGCCTACCTTTTCTGCCAGTGTCATCTGTGACACCAATTCTTCCAGAGATTTCCAGGTAACGGATTTTTTATGTGCAGATGTCCTGCTGCACGATGTCTGTGTAAACAACAATAGACTCATAATAAGCAAAAGAAAAACATATTTTTTCATAAACGATTTTCCTCCGTATCAGTATTTCTGCCGGTATTTCAGTAAAAACGAAAAATGCCTTTTTGTAAAGATTTTTACTTGTAACCAAGCCGGGAAGCTTCGGCAAAATCAGCATTGGCTGCACTGGTGTTTCCCGCCATACGGTAAGCAGTTCCGCGGTTGTGCCAGGCAAGGGCATAGTTGGGTTTTATTCGTATTGCTTCGGAAAAATCCCGTATGGCCCGTTCGTCATTTTCCTTATAATACCATGCGGTTCCGCGCTGGTTATAGGCCGAAGAATTATTGGGTTCCAGCTGGATAAGCCGGCTGAAATCATCAATTGCCTTGTCGTATTGTCCCGTAATCCTGTAGGAATACCCCCGGTTATAAAGTGCATCCGTATAATCTTTTTTCAGGACAAGGGCTTGGTTATAATCATTCAGTGCTCTGGTATAATCGCCTCTTTGGGCATAAATATAGCCCCGGTAGTTGAAGGCTGCGGCGCTGTCTTTTTTTAAATTTATTGTTCTGTTATAGTCTTCCAGAGCGCGGTTCAGGTCTCCTCTGATTTGATATGTTCTGCCTCTAGAAAAGAATGCTTCTGCATAATCGGACTTCAGATTAAGAGCCTTGTTGTATTCTGCCAATGCCCTGTCGTAGTTACGCTCGTTTAGATACCGTTCTCCCATTATGAATGAAATCTGGTATTGCTCCATTCCCATCTGAAGCAGTATTGCGGGATCAACAGTTTTATAGTTTACGGGATTCAGTTCGCCGATAGAAACTCCCCGGCCGCTTCTGATTGTACTTAGTGAAGCAAGGGATTCACCGCCGGATCGTACGGTATAGTTTGTATTGCTGCTCCCCGAATTTCTGCCGCCTGCAGAGCCGGCGCCGCCTGCGAAGTTGGCGCCGCCCGCGGTATTTGCTGAGGAAGAAGCCTCCTGTGCTGTAAAATTGTGATTTTTGTTCTGTGTGTCCTGTCCTGTATTGCCGGTTTCTGTATCAGCCGCCAATGCTGTACCTTCGGCCCTGCCGGAACTTTCTGCTTCACTTTGGGGGACATTCAAATCAGATGAGCTTACTGCTTTTTTCCCGCAGCCGGAAAACATCACGGTGAATTGAAATGCCCAAATAAGCGTAAAAGTTAAAATAATTTGTGCGGTCTTCTTTTTCATTGCTCCATCCAATAGTATCAATCTGTTAATCAATTGTCATAGGTGACAGTTGATCCGAAAGACGGTAATCTCTGGGGACCAGGGTTTCCCATTCAGACGGTTCCTGGCTGTCTCTGTCTATGCGCATAAAGATCTGCTGCTCGTAATTTGGCGAAGGGTGAAGTATGTTTTGAGTATTAAGGTAGGCCAGATTAATTCCAGGGCTGTACAGATCCCTGATGGGCTGCATCCTGGCCATACTTTCGGGATTGCGGGTCAGCACATCCCATGCTCTGATTGATTCGGAGAAAAGGGCAAGCGCCCTGGAACGGTAACGGGTATCGCCGCTTATTCGTGTAAGGGTTTCCAGGGTTACCCCAAGGTTATTGTCGGTTACCATGATTCTTTCCGCAAGATCCTGTTCTTCCGGACGGCCGCCCGGGAAAATGCTTGGAGAACGAACCCGTTCTGCATCAAGAAGATCCATAAGCCTGTTATAGTAACCCTGGGCAGCAAAATAATTGCCTCTGAGGTAAGCAGTATTTCCCAAAGCATAGAGCAGCCGTCTGTTATTGGGCATAACCGAAGTAAGCGTAAAGAAACGCATCAGCGCTTCTTCCCACTCTTCGTTTTGATAGTGGGCTACACCCATGCGGTATTGCATTTCCGGGGGTGACCAGTCGTTCCGTTCCGCTTCCTGATAGAAGCGAAGCGCCGCATCCATGTCTCCGCTTTTTACATAGAATTCAAGATCTCCCAAATCGGCATAGAGTCTGCCGAATTCCGGCCGGGGATTCTTTATTATTCCTCTGGCACGGGCATCCTCATAGAGCCTGACGCCGCGAACCAGCTCTTCTTCCGCAGGAAAAAACTCTTTGGAGTTTATCAGTATTTCCGCATAGAGGCGCTGGGTATCTATATGATACCCGACTCTCCTGGGTGATTCTTCGGGAGCGGCAGAAAATGCACGTATTGCATCCCGTAAGCTTTGCCGTTCTTCGTGAATATTACCGTAACGGGAATAGTACCGGGCCAAATGATAATACGATTCGGGATATGACCTGTCGGTATTGATAGCCCGGATTAATACATCCCTGATTCCTTCTATCTGATCTGCAAATTCCTCGGGAACTCCGCCTGTATCTTCAAATCTTTTATCCAGGAGATACCCTCCCAGTTCAGCCAGAGTGGGAACGGAGATTTTTCGTTTTTTGGGATTGCTCATAAAATGAGCCTGCAAGGGAAGTACTTCTCTAAGATTGTCTGTTCTGATAAAGTACTTAAGCATTCCTTCCAGGTAAGGATCCTGCTTGCCGTATTTTTCCATTAAGCGGGCATAGGCTGCCCTGGCTTCTTCGTAACGGCTGTAATCGGTTTCGCCCCATGCAAGACTGTTTTCCGCAAGGGCCAATAGTCCTTCCCTGTCGTTTACCGCATAGTCAAGGATATTAGTCCGAATAATTCGATCCGCTTTTTCGTAATTTTTTATGTAGTAGGTTTCCATGGCAGCATAGTCCAATGCGCCTTTCTTGTCCCGCGGGTAGACCCGGAGGAGTTCGTCGTATTTTCGCTCTGCATAGATATACTGCCGTTCATCCCGGAAAGCTTCCGCATAACGGTAAAACCAGTTTTTAACCCGGTGTATTTCAAAAGCCTGGCGGAACCGTTCATTTGCCTGGACATATTCTCCGGTCTGGATCAGGGCATACCCCTCTTTGTAACGGCGTTCAGCCTGTAATGGAATTACGGCAAAGCGCCAAATCAGGTATCCCAAAGAAGCTGTAACCAGAGCAATAGCTCCGGCAAGTTTTAACACCGGTAAAAAACGGTGTGTAAATATATATACAAAACTTGCCTGTTCCGCTTCCAGTTCTGCCCCGGTTTTTTTTGCATAACCTTTGGGAATGGTGATGGTCTTTCCCAAAATCTTTCCCGCAAGTCCGGCTGTCTCTTTTGCCGGAGCGCCCCTTACCAATAGCTTTACCAGCGCCGCCATTTTATCCGGGGCAACGGCCTGTTCGGCAATAAGTTCTTCACAGGCAATGCGGAGATTTAACGGGTAGGCGGAAAGAGTATCCTGAAGCTGCCGGTAATCGTTTTCGCTAAGACGGATCTCTTCCACTTCATCGGAGGATCCCCTGGTTCCAAAGGCTTGTGCTTTTCCCGGTTTCCCGCTTTCGCCTACATCATCAAATCCTGCAAGTGAAAAGTCGCCGAACTCGTCTGCGGCAGTTTCATTAAAATCCGGTGTGTCTAAAGCAGAATCTCCGGCGGCAAAACTGCCATAAGGGTCTGTGCTTTCTTCTCCGGGCTCAGCCGGCGGTATATCGTCGAAACTGCCTATATCTTCAGTGTCCGGAGTGATATCCTGGATACCATCTCCGAATTCAGTATCAAAACCGGAGCCAAA